>DASTEB010000441.1:0-35447 GCA_035710025.1 Chloroflexia bacterium | reverse complement strand
TGGTGACGAGGCGCGAGCCGCTGTTGCCCAGCGCGTGGCCCAGGGCGATGGCCCCGCCATTCACGTTCACCTTCGCTGGGTCGAGATGCAAGTCGCGGATGCAGGCGAGGGACTGCGCTGCGAATGCCTCGTTTAGCTCGACCAGGTCGATGTCGTCTACCGTCAGCCCCGCGCGTTCGAGCGCCTTGCGCGTGGCGGGAACGGGGCCGACACCCATGCAGTCGGGAGTGACGCCGGCGACAGCCGACGTAACGATGCGTGCCATGGGCCGCAGGCCTAACTCGTCGGCGGCCTGCTTGCTCACGATCAGCACGGCGGATGCACCGTCGTTGATGCCGGACGAGTTGCCCGCGGTGACCGTGCCCCCCTGCCGGAACGCGGCCGGCAGCTTCGCAAGCTTTTCGAGCGTAGTGTCGGGGCGCGGGTGCTCGTCGGTGTCTACGACGGCGGGATCGCCCTTGCGCTGCGGCACCGTGACGAGCGCAATCTCGTCGCGGAAGCGGCCCTCGGCGATGGCGGCGGCGGCGCGGCGCTGGCTTTCGAGGGCGAAGGCATCCTGGTCTTCACGAGAGATTTTCCAGCCCTCGGCCACGTTTTCGGCGGTCTCGCCCATGCTGTAGGGGTAGTACATCTCGGCCAGCTTCGGGTTGGTGAAGCGCCAGCCGATGGTCGTGTCGTACATCTTGAGGTCGCCGCGGGGCCAGCCCTCGGCGGGCTTCGCCATTACGAACGGCGCGCGGGTCATCGACTCCACTCCGCCCGCCACGAACACGTCGCCTTCGCCTGCCTTGACCGCTCGAGCAGCGTCGTTCACGGCCTGCAGGCCCGAACCGCACAGCCGGTTGACAGTGGCGCCTGCCACTTCGACAGGCAGCCCGGCGAGCAGCGCGGCCATCCGCGCCACGTTGCGGTTGTCCTCGCCCGCCTGGTTCGCGCAGCCGAGTATCACGTCCTCGATGCGGCGGGGATCTATGCCCGTGCGCTCAACCAGCGCGCGGATCACGTGTGCCGCGAGGTCGTCCGGGCGAACGTCTTTCAACGCGCCGCCGTACCGTCCGACGGGCGTGCGCACGGCGTCGACGATCAGGGCGTTTCGGCCGGTAATTTCTGCAGGCAAGCCAGTGCCTCCAATTCAGGGAATGTGGTCGCGTTTGGTGCGCCCGGAAAACGGGCAATTCCTCGAATTATAACACAGCACGCACGCTCGAGACCCGCGGCTAGACCATGCCCTTCTCGCCGGGCGAGTGGAAACCCTCGCCCACGGCATCGCCCGTGGCGCCCGAGCGCACAAGCTGCCAGAGCAGGGGTGCGGGTCGGTATCGCTGGTCGCCGAGCGAGGCCATGAGGCTCTTGAGGACCGAGTGCACCATCTCTAGGCCGATCTCGTCGGCCCACTTGAGCGGGCCTTTGGGGTAGTTGGTGCCCAGCTTCATGGCGATGTCAACGTCGCGCACCGAGGCCACGCCGTCGCCCACGGCCCACGCTGCCTCGTTCATGATCATGGTGAGGATGCGGACGATAATCTCCCTGGTTGCCGGGTCGGTGCCGGTCGCCTCGACGCCCGCGTTGGCGATGAACGCGTTGGTGATGTGCTCGGGAACGAACGTAACGCTGCGGCGCTCAGGAAGGTTTATCATCTGTGCGAACGCGACTTCGCGCCGTTCGCCGTCCTCGTACCTGTAGAACCCGCGTCCGGTCTTGCGGCCGAGCGTGCCCGCGTCGACCATGCGGTTCTGGATGAGGTGCGGGCGGTAGCGCGGCTCGCCGAAGAAGGCATCGTAAACCGAGCGCGTGACGGCGAAGTTGATGTCGATGCCGATGAGGTCCATCAACGCGAATGGTCCCATGCGGAAGCCCGCGGCGCGCATTGCCTCGTCAACCTGGGGAACGGTCGCCGTGCCCTCGCCGACGATCTGCAGCGCTTCGCCGTAGAAGGGGCGGGCCACGCGGTTCACGATGAAGCCGGGAGTGTCGGCGGCGCGTACCGGGGTCTTGCCCATTGCCAGCGCAACCTCACGGACCTCCTCGACTACGTCGGCCGAGGTCTGTGCGGCGGCGACGATCTCAACCAGAGCCATGACGGGCGCGGGGTTGAAGAAGTGCATGCCCACTACACGCTCAGGGTTCTTCGCGGCCGAAGCGATCGAAGTGACCGAGAGGGACGACGTGTTAGTGGCGAGCACCGCTTCGGGGCGCATCATTTCGCTCAATGCGGAGAAGATCTCGCGCTTGACGGTGAGGTCCTCCGGAGCCGCCTCGATCACCAGGTCTGCGTCGGCAAGGCGGTCGCGCTCGGTCCCGGTCTTAATGCGACCGACGATGGCCTCCATCTCGGCTGGTTCCATCTTGCCGCGCTGCACTCGCCCGTCCAGCGCTTGCCTGATGCCTTGCAGGCCCCGCTCCACAAGCTCGGGCTTGACGTCGTACATAAGAACGTCCATGCCTGCCTGGGCTGCAACCTGGGCAATGCCCGCGCCCATCGTGCCCGCACCGAGCACGGCTACTCGCTGAACCATGTTGGCCTCCAGGTGTGAATTTGTGGAGCGATCCGGCCTAGCGCCCCTGGAAGTCGGGCTGGCGTTTCTCGGCGAACGCCCTGAGGCCCTCCTGGTGATCCTCGGACGCTCCCGCTATCTCCTGGGCGTACACCTCGTAGTCGAGAAGCTGGTCGAGGTCCATCGCGAGTGCGCGGTTGATCGCCCGCTTTGCCAGGCCGATCGCTTTGGTCGGTCCCTTGGCGAGCCGTAGCGCAAGCTCTCGCGTGCGCTCCTCGAGCTCGGCTGCGGGCACGACCCGATTCACCAGCCCAATACGTAGAGCATCTTCCGCGCCCACCTCATCCCCCAGAAACGCCATCTCCAGTGCCTTGCCTAGCCCAACGAGGCGCGGAAGGAAGAACGACGACCCTGAGTCAGGTACCAGCCCCACTCGTACGAACACCTCGATGAAGCGCGCGTTGTCGGCCGCTACGCGCATGTCGCACGCCAGCGCGAGCGAGCACCCGGCGCCCGCAGCGACGCCGTTCACAGAGGCGAGCACCGGCTTGTCGATGTTACGAATCTTCAGGATGATCGGGTTGTAGCGCTCGCGCAGGGTCGAACCGAAGCCGCCTCCCCCTCCCTCGGCCTGGCGCGCCTTCAGGTCTTCGCCAGAGGAGAAAGCCCGGCCCGCGCCCGAGAAGACGATGCATCGGACGGAAGAGTCGCGCTCGGCTTTCTTGAGCGCGTCCTGAATCTCGGTGGTCATTTTCCGATTGAAGGCGTTGAGCACGTCCGGGCGGTTCAGCCGGATATCGAGCACCCCTTCGTCAAGGTTGTACAGTATGGTCTCGTAGTCCACTCCACGCTCCCGCAGGCAGCCGAACGGCCGGCTGGCTTACTTGCCCTTGAATTCGGGCTTGCGCTTCTCGATGAAGGCGTTCATGCCTTCCTTCTGGTCTTCGGTGGCGAACAGCATGTAGAAGTTCTTGCGCTCGTGCAGCAGGCCCTCCTGCAGAGGAGTATCGAACGCTTTGAGCACCGACTCCTTGGCCAGCTGCGCGGCGACAGGGCCCTTCTCGGCGACAATGCGAGCCAGACGTTGCGCTTCGTCAAGGTAAACTTCGACCGGCACGACCTTGTTCACCAGTCCGTGCTGCAGCGCCTCGCGCGCCGTGAGGGTGCGCCCCGCGAGCACTACTTCCATGGCGATGGCCTTTCCGACCGCCCGGGTGAGGCGCTGCGTGCCGCCCGCGCCGGGCATCACGCCGATGTTGATCTCGGGCTGGCCGAACTGCGCGGTCTCCGACGCCACGATCATGTCGCACAGCATGGCAAGCTCGTTGCCCCCGCCCAGGGCAAAGCCGCTCACGGCCGCGATCAGGGGCTTCTTGAAGCGGCGAATGCGATCCCACTTGGCGAACTGGTCGCGGGCGAGCATCTCGATGGCGCCCGCCCCGGCCATCTCCTTGATATCGGCCCCGGCGGCGAATGCCCGCTCATTGCCGGTGATGACCACGCAGCGCACGCTGTCATCGGCTTCAAGCGCATCGAGCGCCGCGATTACCTCGTCCATGAGCTGGAGGTTGAGTGCGTTGAGCACCTCGGGCCTGTTGAGGGCTATGGTCGCGACATATCCCTCAGAGCTTACCTTGATCAGCTCGTAGCTGCCGGCCGCCATGTCAACCCTCCGAAAGCGCGCTGCCGCAGTTGCCGCAGAACCTGTGCCCGGGCGGCATCACCGCGCCGCAATTGCCGCACTTCACGCCGCCCTCCGCGATCCGGTCGCGCAACATCGCGTAGTCCACAGGGCGCTTCTCGTAAAAGGAGGCGAGGCCCTCGGCGGTCTCGGCGGCGTCGGCGTGTATCGAGAGCCAGTCGCGGGCGTGCTGCACGGTGAGGTTCCACGAAAGCTCGCGCCAGAAGTTGGTCTGGTGCTTGGCATAGCGAATGATCTCGGGCATCTTGTCGAGCAGCTTGCGCGCCATCTCGTTCACGGCCGCGTCAAGCTCTGATGCGGGCACGACATGGTTGACCAGGCCCCAGTCGAGCGCCGTCTGCGCGCTGATCGGCTCGCACAGCCACAGCATCTCACGGGCGCGGCGGTCGCCGATGATGATGGGGAGCCACTGGGTCGCGCCCCCGGCAGGCACCGAGCCGCGCGACGTGCCTACTTGCCGGATGGTAACGTGCTCGGCCGCGATGGCGAGGTCGCAGGCGATGTTGAACTCGTTGCCCCCGCCTACCACCATGCCGTTCAGGCGAGCGATGGTCGGCTTGCCGATGTTGCGCAGGCGGTCGTGCGCCTCGATGAAAGCGCCCATCCACTTCCAGTAGTCGGCGCGGCGCGTCAGGAATTGCTCCTGCTCCTTCAGGTCGGCGCCCGTGCAGAAGGCCCTGTCGCCCGCGCCCGTGAGCACCAGCACGCCGATGCTGTCGTCGTACGATGCATCCTCGAAGGCGCGGCTCATCTCCTTGAGCGTGCGAAAGTCGGTGGCGTTGAGCAGGTCGGGCCGGTTGATCGATACGGTCGCGATGCCGCCTTCCTTCGTATAGACGATGTTCTCGAAGGCAAGCTGCTCCGGCGTCTGCGCCCTGGGGTAGTCGGGGTAGCTCACTCCTGCTCCTCGACCTCGCCGTACACAAGCGTGACGTAGTCACGGGCGAAGCTCATCAGGTCTTTACCCGCTGCCCGGTTCTCGGGACTGGCCATCGCGGCGTCAAACGACTCCCTGTCCTTGAAGGTCATGATGGCCATCGTGTAGAACGCGGGCTCGCCGCCGAACGACTTCAGGTCGCGGATGACCACCATGTCGAGCAGGCCGGGCACCTGGCGCATCAAGGGGGCGTGGGTCTCGGAGTAGTGGCGGTCGAAGGATTCGACGTCTTGCGGCCGCTTGAACAGTGCTACCATTTTTATCATCGTTGACGTGACCTCCATTGGCCTGAATAGCCCTTCTTGTTATCACAGGCACCTGGTGTTGTCAAGGACGGCTGTGCGGCAATTGACGGGCGTGCGGGCCTTTGATATAGTGGATTCGCTTACATCACACCCCAGGAGGCACAACGTCGTGCCACGCATCGTTCGCATCAATCACATCGGCCTCGCTACCTCCTCAATAGACGAGGCATTTCGCGTCTTTTCGGACGGGCTTGGCCTGCGGATGGACGACACCGAAGAAGTCCCGAGCGACGCGGTTCGCGTCACTTTTTCGCCTCTCGGGGAGTCGCGCTTCGAGTTCCTGGAGCCGATCGGCGAGAACGGCCCGGTGCAAAAGTTCCTCGAGAAGCGCGGCCCCGGAATACACCACATCTGCCTGGAGGTCGAAGACCTGCCGGGTATGCTCGAGCGGCTGCGCGAGCACAACGTCGAGCTAATCGACCACGAGCCACGGCCGGGAGCCCACGGTTCCATGGTTGCGTTCGTACACCCACGTTCAGCGAACGGCGTGCTTATCGAACTTGTCGAATCTTCGTCGTTACCGCACGGCCGCTAATCGCGCCAGGCACGGTGCACCGGCGCAGTTGCACTACCATTAGGAGGGCCTGAAATGCTCAAAGACGAGCGTGCAGTACCGGGCGCGCAATCCGGCAGGGAGCCACTTAGCTACGGGTCATACTTGCGCGTGCCGGAGCTAACGTCGCTACAGACGCCGCTGGGCGACCCACCTGTGCACGACGAGATGCTGTTCATCATCGTCCAGCAGGCGCAGGAATTGTGGTTCAAGCAGATCCTCTGGGACCTCAAGGAGATCATTCGCGCGCTGCGCAAGGACGACCTGTACGAGGCGATCCGGCTTCTGCAGCGGTCTGCGCGCATACTCCAGGTGGTGAGCCGCGAGGCCCAGATCCTCGCGACGATGCCTCCGAGCGCGTTTCACGGCTTCCGACACGTGTTGTCACCTGCAAGCGGGTTCGAGTCGCACCAGTTCCGCGAGCTTGAGCTGGCCTCGGGACTGGACGACCCTACCTTCTTCAAGCTGCTGGACAGACACCTGGGCCTCGAGCGCCTGAGACAGGAGTGGCCCGAGACGCTGAGCGATGCTGTAGACGCCGCGCTGGGGCGTGCGATGGGCAGCGGCCCAACCGAGGCGTGGACCGAAGTGTACGACGATCCTGACCGCCACGCGCTGCTGTTCCAGCTCGGCGAAGGCTTGAGCGAGTACGAGGTGTACTTCGCAGAGTGGCGTTTCCACCACATAAAGCTGGTGGAGCGCAGTATCGGCGACCACGTGCCGGGCACGGCAGGCTCATCGGGCGCGGGCTATCTGGGCAAGACGCTCACTTATAAGTTCTTCCCCGAGCTTTGGGAAGCGCGCAACCGCGTGACCCTTCGCCACACGCGGCCCTCACCAGACGCCTGAACCAGGCACGAGGCCGCGCAGCCGCGCCAGCGCCAAGAATGTGGAAGGCCCCTCAGTTACGAGGGGCCTTCTGATTCAGCTACAAGCAGAGAGTGTTAGTGGTTACGGAGTTGGTGTGCCCGTGACCTCGGGTGTAGTCGTGCCGGTAGCCTCGGCTGTGCCTGTGGCCTCGGCGGTCCCGGTGGCCACTACTGTGCCTGTGGCAGCCGGCGTGCCGGTGCCCACTACTGTGCCGGTAGCGGCCGGGGTCCCGGTCGCAGCGGGGGTCCCGCTAACCACCGTGCCGGTTGCGGCCGGAACAGGCGGCGTAGGCGTGGTCACAGGATCCTGCGGGCAGTAGCCGTAGTTGCGGTAGCGCCAGTCGAAGTAGTGCTGGCCGATGTTGGCCATCTCTACCTGGAAGCCGGGCTCGTTGGTCGGCACGTAGGTAAGCGCACGGCGCTCATACGCCTGGATCATCACGTCCTTGACCTCACCACTGATGCGGGCGCGTGCCCAGTAAGGCTCGCTGATCGGGAGACCCGAAGCGAAGAACCAGGGCTGGATGAGCTGCTCGTTCACGACCTGGCCGTCCGCGTTACGCACGGGGCCGGACGAGTTCAAGAAGTCCCAG
This sequence comes from Chloroflexia bacterium, assembly GCA_035710025.1. Lineage (GTDB taxonomy): Bacteria > Chloroflexota > Chloroflexia > QHBQ01 > JADMIH01 > JADMIH01. The sequence goes on along the minus strand of DASTEB010000441.1, from coordinate 27,993 downwards.
AACACCCGGGGGATGTTGTGGCTGGTCTGCTGCTCGAAGTAGACTAGCTCGGTGCCAGGGATGTTGGCCTTCGAGTCGTCAGTACCTGTCACGCCGTTGCGGTCGATTGTCTCAAGGACCTTCTCGCCGGTGCGGTCGTCGGCGGGGTTGTCCTCCGCCTGGGTGTTAGACACGCCCTGGAACGCGTAGTACGTGGGCGCTAGAGTGTCGCCGAAGTCGCCCGACATGGGGATACAGGCGGGGCGATAGCGGTCAAACTCCTGGTCACCGCGCTGGATGAAGCCGGAGATCAGCTCGACCGTGAGCAGGCCGTTGGTCACGAAGAACGGCTGGGTCTGGTCGGCCGTGGGGTTGTTTACCTCCATGCGGCTCTTGTCGAAGTACTGTACCAGGTGCTGGCCATTGGGGCCTTCGCGGTACGCCTCGATCAGGCCGGGAGTGTTAGGGCCGGGACCCCAGAACCAGGTGCGCTGGACCTCGCCGCTCGCCACGAGCGAGTCGGTGCGGTCCCAGGTGCGCTGGAAGGCGGGGTGCGCGAACGGGAAGTCACCCGTCCCGCCTGCCTGGTACAGAGTCGGCGAAACGACGATGGTCGGAATAACGCGCGGGGTGCCGGTTACGACGGCCGTGCCCGTCACGACGGCAGTGCCGGTCACTGTACCGGTTGCCATAGGTGTGGTCTCAGCGGTGCCGGTGACCGTGCCGGTCGCGCCGGGGGTTACCGTGGTCCCGGGCGACGGGGTCTGTGCCAACGCGGCTGCGCTGAAGACCAGTGCCGCGGCGCTGAACGTTGACGCGGCAGCAGCAATCTTGTGATTCATAAACGTATACTTCCTCCTAAGATCTCTTGGTCTCGTGCTTGTGCCGATAGGCCGATTTCGATCTGAGGAGCTCCTTTGCTCCGTGTAGCAATGGGACCCACAGCCAAAAGGTCCGGCTACAATGGGGAGCAGATTCTGTGCCATATATCCCTCCCGGCCGCGCACTGACGCGCACCGGCGGACAGTTGAAGAGCGAAAATACGCAAAATGCAGTAGAATTGTCAGGCCGGCGGAACCTACTATATAATGTGAGGCACAATGGACCAGCTACTCGGGGTAGTGCGCAGCATAGGCGGCAGGCTGATGAACCTCGTGCGCTCGCCCGGCGGCGAGGGCGATAGTCGCGCCTGGGAGTTGGTGGACCGTGTGATGCGCGAGTACCATTTCACGCCACTTGCCCGCGAGTGGCTGCGGGCCAACGTCAACCTTCGCGTGGACGACCTGGGCAGCACGCGGGGCGGGGGCTACTGGCGGCCCAACCTCCGGCAAGTACACCTGTTCACGGCCCAGCACGAGGCCGCCGTGCACGAGCTTGCTCACGCCTGGTGGCACGACAGACGGCACGGACGTGAGGACGAGATGATCGAGGCGGTAGTGCGGCTGAGCGTGGAGAAGGCGCCGCAGTACAGCGCGACGGCTCGGCTCGCGCACGACTACGTTCACGGCATCCCCGAGCAGAACTGGGCCGGAATGCTGGTCGAGCGAAACGACTGGGAGATGTTCGCGGGGCTTGCCAGCGGCACGATGGGCGATATGTCCGTGCTGCCGCCCTACGTACGCCGAATGTACGAGGGCCTGTTCGAGATGCCCTCGGACGCGGGCGGCAAGATGGAGGGACAACGCGGTGCAACTGCGACGTAATCTCTGCGCGCGTCCTTTGGCGGGGCGAGTGGGCCACGGCTTCACAGCGCTCGCGCTCGCGCTCACGGCCCTGTTGGCGGTGCTGAGCGCGGCGTGCACGCCGAACCAGGCGACGCCCGCAAGCCCCACGAGCACCGTCCCCACGGTGTCCACGCCCGCGCCGACCTCTGTGGAGGCGACGCCCACTGAACCGGGGATTGGGGATCAATTGGAAGCACGAGTGACTGCTTTCGAGATATGGCAGGACTACATGCCGGTCGTTCCGCCGGATGGCGCGCCGATGTACGGCGTGGTTACCGTGGAGATCACGCACACCGAGAAGCTGACCCCTCGGTTAGTTGAGGGCAAGGTCACGCTTACGCAGGCTTCGGGCGGCACGATCGCGTCAGACGTGGCAGCGGAAATGCAGCAGCAGGCCGACGATCTCGGCATGCTGACGCCCGGCGCGCAAACCATGACGCTCACCTTCGGGCCCGCGACGAGCCAGGTGAGCCTGATCGAGGGTGACATGATCGGCGGCGAGCTTTCGTTGTCGGTGGGCGGCACGCAAGTGCAGCTGGCGCTGCCCGAGGTCGCCCTGTTCTTTACGCACTAGGCGCGCCGATTGATTCGCTCTTAAACGGCAGCGCAAATACGTACAGGCGGTCGTGGTCGGGGTCGGGCTGCAGTCCGGCCGCCTTCAGACCAACGTTCGCGCTGTGAACGTCGGCAAACAGGCCCTCTACGTCGGTTACTCCCTGCCGCTCCGCTTCCTCCAATAGGCCACGGTAGAGCGGCGCCCACTGTTCGGGCGCGGCGATCGTGGCGGCAACTTGCCACCAGACGTTGTCGCCCTCCGAGTCGGCCGCCCACATGACCGCCGCAGGCGCAATCTTCGCCTCGGGAGGGGAGTATCCTAGCTCTACAAGCAGCCTTCCCTCGTGGGCGGCCTCGATCCAGTTGTTATCGCTGCCCTCGTAGAAAGTCCAGCGGCGGTGCAGCAGCCCCTCGGTCGCATACGAGGCCGTTGTGCGCCACCAGTCGTGCAGGGAAGGTGCCTCTTCGGGGCGCGCAGGGCGCAGGGAGAGCGGGGCGACGTCGCCGTCATACGCGTAAGTGGATTTCCAGCGCCAGTACCGCGTGAGCGCCACGATATGGAAGCCGTCGCGGTAGGCGGCGATGTGGATCGGTACGTTGTTAGCGAGAGTCAGGAAGCGTACGACGCGTGCGCCACTGGCCCGCACTACACTCACCATGTGCGTCTGCAACTTACCCGAGATGCCCTGCCCGCGGAAGTCGGGGTTGACGCGAAGCCCCTCGAACCAGAACTGCCCCGGGGCAAGCTCCGATACCTTATCGATCGCGGCGATGCGGCCCGACGGCTCGTGTACCAGGGCGGCGAACACTCCCCGTTCGTCGGCCAGCCACAGGTCGAACACTTCGGGGATGTAGTCGCCGTCGTCCCAGGTATGGGCCGTCATGGCGTAGATCTCGTCGCGGTCGGCCTCGCGCACCGGGCGCAGAGAGAAACTGCCTTCTTCGAGCCAGCGCGGCGTGCCCGTTCCCCCCGGTATCAGCGACCCGACCACTGCGCCTGCCGCTTCTCCAGGAAGGCCGAGGTGCCTTCCCTACGATCCTCCGTGTCAACTACCATTCCGAACAGATCGGCCTCCAACTGCAGTGCCTCGTCGAGCGGCAGGTCAATCCCGTCGCTGATCGCGGCTTTGGCGAGCGCGAGGGCGCGCGGGGCTTTGGCCGCGAGCGTCGCGGCTAGCTCGTAGGCAGAATCCATCAGGCTCGCCGCGGGCACGACGCGGTCGACGATGCCAAGCTGATACGCCTCTTCGGCGCCAACTCGCTCGCCGGTGAACACCAGCAGCTTTGCGCGGTCGCGCCCGACCAGCCTGGCCAGGCGCTGCGTGCCCCCAAATCCCGGGATGACGCCCAGGTTGATCTCGGGCTGTCCGATCTGGGCGGAGTCGGCGGCGATGCGGATGTCGCCGCACAGGGCCAGCTCGCACCCGCCCCCCAGCGCGTAGCCATTGATGGCCATGATTACCGGCTTGGGCATCTGCTCCAGCTTGCGCATGACAGTCTGCCCGAAGCGCGAGTACTCGACGCCCGCCTGGACGCCTTCAAGCGCTGAGATTTCGGCGATATCGGCACCGGCAACAAAGGCCTTACCGCCCGCGCCCGTCACGATTACTGCGCGCACGCGCTCGTCGGCGGCTACTGCGTCGACTGCCGCGCTCAGGTCTTCGAGCAGCGGGCGGCTGAGTGCGTTCAGCTTGTCCGGGCGGTTGATGGTGATCAGAGCGACCGCGCGCTCGGCGTCCACTTCCAGAAGGATATTCTCGAAATCGGGCATTGGTCTCCTCGTAGGGGTCAGTCTTCGTTTGATGTATGGGTCGAAGCACGCGCCGTTACCGGCTCGCCGTCCTCGGGCGTGGACGTGCTCTCCGCCTCCGGCGTTACTTCGGGCAGAAGGGGCAGGTCGGCGGCAGACCGTAACGCCGGCAGCCACAGCCTGAACGTTGTGCCCTGGCCTACCTCGGAGAACACCTCCACGTAGCCGTTGTGCGCCTCGGCAATCGCCTTGACGATCGACAGGCCGAGACCCGAGCCGCTGCGCTGGTTCTGGCGCGCGCTGCCCGTGCGGTAAAAGCGTTCGAAGATGTGGGGCAGATCGGTCGGGGCGATTCCGGCGCCCGTATCCGACACCTCGATGCGCGCCCAGTCACTTTCGGCCCACAGGCCCAGGCTGATCGTACCGCCCTGAGGCGTGTATTTGACGGCGTTGTCAAGCAAGTTCAGCAGAAGGTGCTGAAGCTGCTCGCGGTCGCCCATGGTCGCGGCGATATCTTCGTGGGCGAAGGCCAGCCTCTGCTTCTTCAGCCGGGCGAGGGGCCGCACGCGGGCAAATGCGTCAAGCAGCAGGCTGTCAAGCTCGACGGGCTTGAGGACAGGCTTGAGATCGTGCCCGGCCTGCATCTGGGCCATGTACAGCAGGTCGTCCACCATACGGTTGAGGCGCGACACTTCGCCCTCGGTCACGGTGAGCAGGTCGTTACGCTCGTCGGGGTCGTTGGTCTGGCGCAGCAGATGGAGATTGCTCTTGATGACGGTAAGGGGCGTGCGCAGCTCGTGCGAAGAGTCGGCCACGAAGCGGCGCTGGCTTTCGAATGCGCGCTGAAGCTTAGCCAGCAGGCCGTTGAAGGTCTTGACCAGCGTGCCGATCGCGTCGTCGGCGCCGACCTCTGGCAGGCGCTGCGAGAGGTCCTGCGACTGCTCGATCTGATGCACGGTCATGGTCACCCTGTCGACCGCGCGAAGTGCGCGCCCGATCAGGTAGTGCGAACCAAAAGCCGCGCCGACGAGGAGGAGCAGCGAAACGAAGAAGAGCACGACAGCAACCTCGCGCGCCGCCTGGTCAATGTATGAGATGGGAGTAGCGGCCTGCAGCACTCCGGCTATCTGGTTAGAGCCGGACCAGCGTAGCGGCCGCACCATCACGCGGATAGGCGTGCCGTCGGGCATGTACTGGGTGTCATACACGACCTCGCCCTGTAGACCACGGACCACGTTCTCGGTGTTGATGGGCACCTGCGGGTTGTCGCTCTCGAACTCACCCTTGGTGTTGATGACGGTATAGTACACGTTATCAATCGTCGGGTTGTCGATCACGTCGCGCAGGTTCTGTTCCTGTCGCATGTTGATAGTGCGCAGGGTGATGGCGGTGGTGTGCTGGTCGAGGTTCTCGTCAACGCGCTGCAGCAGGAACTCGCGTATTGTCGACACGGCGAGGACACCGACGACTGTTATGAGGACCGCGATGATGGCGGTCGATATGATTGTGAGTCTCCACTGTAGAGACATTGGCGATTTGCTCATTAGCCAGTTGGCGAACCGGCCCTAGTCGTCGCGAAGGACGTAACCCACCCCACGCACAGTCTGGATGTACCTGGCGGCCCCCACGGGCTCCAGCTTCGATCTGAGGTAACGGATGTACACCTCGAGTATGTTGCTCTCTCCGCTGAAGTCGTACCCCCAGATGCGATCGTAGAAGGTCTCACGCGTAAGCACTTGCCTCGGGTGCCTCATCATCAGCTCGAGCAGGTCGAACTCTTTGCTGGAAAGGTCGACCTGGCGGTCATCCACGGTCACCTGACGAGCCGCCGGATCGAGGATGATCGGCCCGAACCTGAGCGCCTGCGACTGCGGCGTCTTACGCCTGAGCAAAGCCCTGATGCGGGCGCTCAATTCCTCCGGCTCGAATGGCTTGGTGATGTAGTCGTCGGCCCCGCTGTCCAGCCCGTCGACCTTGTCTTCAAGGGTGCCCCTGGCGGTCAGCATGATGATCGGGACGTCGTCGGCCTCGCGAATCCGGCGGCAGACCTCCAGCCCGTCCATGTCCGGCAGGCCAACGTCGAGCACCACCAGGTCGGCCGGCTCCGTTGCCATGCCGTTGAGGGCCTGGCGGCCGTCCTCGGCAAGGTCAACGCGGTAGCCTTCGTATGTGAGATATCGCTTGAGGGTCTCTCTGATGTGGGGGTCGTCGTCAACCACCAGAATGCGCATGGGGACCGGTCCTGATGGATAGGGGCGTGGGGCCTGCTTCTATCCATTATAACACACGCGCACGGTGGGTCCGGGACAACCAAAAGCCCCGAACAGACCTTGCGGTCCCTTCGAGGCTCTGGTCCTGCGAACGCTCAGCACATCCGCAGTGGCCTCATGATAATGCCATCCCGGGCACGACGTCAACGGGCAATCGGCTCGCTTTTCCACATCCGGATCTCTGAGGGAAGGTCGCCCCTTTGGCGCCCCTCTGACAGAAACCGCAGTCTTGCGTGAAAAGGTCCGCTCGTGCTACAATTGGCCCATCTCGCGCCCGCCGTACGCACGCCGGGCGCGTGTCTACAACATACCCCAGGGTGCTACCCGCATGCATCGTGAATACCATAAGTGGCACAGCCCTCATCTCGACAGGGAGATGGAGCTTTTGCTATTCGGCACCGGAGGCCGCCCGGTTATCGCGTTCCCCACCTCCATGGGCCGGTTCTACCAGAACGAGGACTTCTCGCTGGTCGGCACCCTGGCTGAACGTTTCGAGAGCGGGCAGCTGCAGATGGTGTGCGTGGACTCGGTGGACCCCGAATCGTGGTACAACCGCGATCTGCCCGTGCGGGAGCGCGGGCAGCGGCACAGCCAGTACGAGCAGTACCTGATGCACGAGGTAATCCCGTTCTTCGGCGAGAAGAACCCGCGAGTGTACCAGGACCTCAACGTGACGGGGGCATCGTTCGGGGCGTATCACGCGGTAAACTTCGCTTTCAGGCACCCCGACCTTGTAAATCGAATCCTGGCCATGAGCGGGGCGTTCTCGTTGGAGTTCCTGGTGTCGGCGGACTACGACCCGGAGGTTTACTTCAATTCCCCGGTTGACTATCTGCCCGGCCTGCACGACGATTGGTATTTGTCGCGCATGCGCCGGCAGGACATTATTCTGGCGGTCGGCTCGGAGGATATCTGCCGGGCCTCGACAGAAAGGCTGTCGCAAGAGCTGTGGGCCAAGAACGTGCCGAACCAACTCGACATCTGGGGCGGGGCATGGCACGACTGGCCCTGGTGGAAGATGATGGTGCTGAAGTACCTGTAGTGTCTGTAGAGCGGCCCCGGCGGGGCTGAAGGAGGACGTGGTGGCAGAAGAGAAGCTGGTCGGCTTGCTCGTCGGCAGGGAGAATACCTTTCCGCACGCCTTCATCGACCGTGTGAACTCGAAGGGCGCGGGCGTGCGAGCCGAGTTTTGCATGCTCGGCGGTACGCGCATGGACGAGACGATCCCCTACGCCGTGATCGTAGACCGCATCTCGCACGAGATCCCCTACTACCGCGCCTACCTCAAGAAGGCCGTGCTTGACGGCACCGTCGTGGTAAACAACCCATTCTGGTGGGCCGCCGACGACAAGTTCTTCGAGGCCGCCCTGGCACACAAACAGGGTATCGCCGTGCCCAAGACCATCGTGCTCCCTCAGAAGTCGTACGTGGAAGGGGTTGTGGCGGAGTCGCTGCGCAACCTTACCTACCCGCTTGACTGGGCCGCCATCGCCGACTACGTGGGCTTTCCCGCTTTCATGAAGCCTTTCTGGGGCGGCGGCTGGAAGAATGTGTACAAGGTAAACAGCATAGACGAACTGATCTGGGCGTTCGACCAGACGGGTGAATTGGGCATGATCTTGCAGGAGGGCATTGAGTACGAGAAGTACGCGCGCTGCATTTGTATCGGCCAGCAGCACATCAAGGTGATCAGGTACGAGCCGGGCAACCCATTCCACATGCGCTACGTGGTGGACGAGGGCTTCTTCGGGCAGGAGCTGCACGACCGGATCGAGCGTGACGCCCGCACGCTAGTGACCACCCTGGGCTACGATATGGACACGGTAGAGTTCGCCGTGCGCGACGGCATACCGTATGCCATCGACTGGCTGAACCCCGCGCCCGACATGGATTACCACTCCCTGACTCCCGGCTACTTCGAGTGGGCAGTGGAACACATGGCCAACCTCGTGATCGAGCGCGCCACCGAGGGATATACGCCGGGCGCCAGCTACCGGTGGGACCGCTGGCTCAACTCGACGCCGCCGCCCGCCGGCTCCCCGGCGCGACGCTGGGAGGAATTCGCCAACACCGAATTTGCCGAGGCGCATGAGGAGAAGCAGGCCAAGAAGGTCAAGGCGTCGAAGAAGGCGGGCAAGAAGCACGCACAGGACGAGTAGGAGCGCTGTAATGGATCCCGCGTCTCAAGTCGGTATTCACGCCGAGAGCGCACACCCGGCCATAGACGACTACCACGAGTTCCTCGCGGCCAACCCGCAGCTGGCGGCCGATTCGCAGGAGCTGCTGGCGCGCGGGAGTCGCGAGCGCAAGCTGACGTTCGGCGGCGACCCCTTCAGCCGTTACCTCAGGCCGCACCTCGTGACCGCCGGACAGTACTCTATCATTCAGGACGTGGTACGCACGCTAGCGTCTGCCATGGTCAAGCTGCGCCGCACGGCGTTGCACGACCCCGCGCTGCTGGCTCAGCTGGATCTCACGCCCGAAGAGCACCGGCTCGTCATGGTTGACCCTGGCTTCGAGGAGCCGTCGCCCAGCGCGCGACTGGACTCGTTCTGGTCTGAGCGTGACTGGCGCTTCGTCGAGATGAACGCCGAGTCGCCCGCCGCCATCGCCTACGAGGACGTGCTGGCCGACCTGTTCCTCGAGCTTCCCGCCATACGCGAGTGGCAGGCGCGCAACGGCTACAGCCTGCAGCCTCTGTATGCGCGCGATCGCTTCATGCAGGCCATCGAGGCGGTCTGGAGCGAGTTCAGGGCCAGCCGCGGAGCGTCCAATTTCAACGAGCGCCCCAGCATCGCCATCGTCGATTGGGACGGCGTGCCGACCGCTACGGAGTTCGACCTGTTCGAGGAATACTTCACCTCGAAGGGATTGAACGTGCGCATCACCGACCCGCACCGTCTGGAGTTTCGCGACGGCCGCCTGCGCGACGGCGACTTCATCATCGATATCTACTACAAGCGGGTACTCACGAGCGAGCTGCTGGACAAGCCCGATGCCGCTAAAGCAACGTTACAGGCGTACGATGCGGGCGCGGTATGCGTGATCAATAGCTTCCGTGCTAAGATTCTTCACAAGAAGATGAGCCTGGGCCTGCTGCACGACGACGCGAACGCGCACCTCTTCTCGCCCCGCGAGCTTGCCGTGATCCGCAGCCACATCCCCTGGACGCGCAAGGTGCAGGAAGGGCACACCACGTACAACGGTAGGCAGGTAGACCTCCTCGAGTTCATCGGGCAGAACCGCGAACACCTGGTGCTCAAGCCGAACGACGAGTACGGGGGCAAGGGCGTTACCATCGGCTGGACGGTGGGCGAAGAGGAATGGCAGCGCGCGATAAAGGAAGCCCTGGCGGCGCCCTTCGTGGTGCAGTGGGCCGTGCAGCTTGACCAGGAGTCGTTCCCGTACTTCGACGCGCAACACGGCGTGAGCTTCCGCGACCTGACCGCCGACCTCGACCCGTTCGTGTTCGGCACCGATACCCAGGGCGTGCTGACCCGGCTATCGGCAGTGGCTCTTCTCAACGTCTCGGCGGGCACAGGTTCGGTGGTGCCGACCATGGTCGTGTCCCGGGGCAAGTAGGCGTCTGGAACAGGAGCACCTTATGCAGAAGATGTTCACGATAGGCGTCGAAGAGGAGTTCCAGATAATCGACCCCTCGACGCGCGACCTGCGCCCCCATGTCGAGCAGATGCTTGACAGCGGCGAGCCTGCCTTCACCGAGAACATCAAGCGCGAGATGATCCAGTCGATGGTCGAGACGGTTACGCCCATCTGCGAGACGGTGGAGGACGCTCGACGCGAGGTGATCCGCCTGCGCACGGGCCTTGGTGACCTTGCGGGCCGGAGCGGGCTTGCAATCGTTGCCGCTGGCGCTCACCCTTTCTCCCATTGGCAGAGCCAGCTAATCACAGAGCACGACCGCTACAAGATCCTCGAAGAGGACATGCAGGACGTCGTGCGCTCGATCCTGATCTTCGGGCTGCACGTGCACGTCGGCATCCCCGACCGCGACCTACTGATTGACATAATGAACGAGGCGCGGTACTTCCTGCCGCACCTGCTGGCGATCTCGGCTAACTCGCCATTCTGGCAGGGGAGGGTGACGGGGCTGAAGTCATACCGCACCATCGTCTGGCAGCAGTTCCCCCGCACGGGCATACCGTCCACCTTCAACTCTTGGTCCGACTTCGAGGGGTTCGTCAACCTGCTGATCAAGACTAACTGCATAGACAATGGTAAGAAGATCTGGTGGGATCTGCGCCCGCACCCCTTCTTCAGCACGCTCGAGTTCCGCGTGTGCGACATGCCGACCACCGCGAACGACTCGATCATGCTGGTGGCGCTGTTTCAGGCTATCGTCGCCAAGCTGTACAAGCTGCGCCAACAGAATGTCGGCTTTCGCGTGTACGACCGCGCGCTCATCATGGAGAATAAGTGGCGCGCCGCTCGATACGGAATCGACGGCATGCTGATCGACTTCGGCAAGCGCGCCGAAGTGCCGATGCGCGAATTGGCCCTTGAGTTGCTGGAGTTCGTGGACGACGTGGTTGACGAACTGGGGAGCCGCGACGCCGTGAATCACCTGCATACAGTTCTGAAGCAGGGCACTGGGGCCGACCGCCAGCTTGACGTATACCGTAAGACCGGCGACATGAACGCGGTGGTTGATTTCCTGATCGCCGAAACGCTGGCCGACACTCACCTCGCAGCCGCAAGCGGTTAGCGCCGCCAACGCAGCACATCTTTAAGCAGGAGTAAGTTATGAGGGATCCGATCATAGTATCAGTCACCGGCGGCGCCGGGCAAGTGGCCTACAGCCTGCTGTTCCGCATCGCGAACGGCGAGGTGTTCGGTATGGACCGGCCGGTGAGCCTGATCATCAAAGAAGTGCCGCAGTTCGTGAGCACACTCGAAGGCGTGAAGATGGAACTCGAGGACTGCGCGTTCCCGCTGCTGCGAGACGTCACGCTGACCGACAGCGACGACGAGGCATTTCGCGGGGCGAACTGGGCGCTGCTCGTGGGCGCGACACCCCGCGGGCCCGGCATGGAACGCAAGGACCTGCTCACGCTGAACGCGACCAGCTTCCGCGACCAAGGGCGCGCTATCAACAAGACCGCCGCCGAGAACATCCGCGTTGTCGTGGTAGGCAATCCGTGCAACACCAACTGCCTCATCGCCATGCACCACGCTCCCGACGTGCCGCGCAGCCGCTTCACGGCGCTCACGCGGCTCGACCAGAACCGCGCCATGGCGCAGCTTGCCCAGAAGTCGGGCACGATGGTGACCGACGTGACCAACCTCGCGATCTGGGGCAACCACAGCGCGACCCAGTACCCCGACTTCGAGAACGCGCGGATACGAGGCGAGAAGGCGCCCGAGGTCATCGGCGACCGCGACTGGCTCGAGAATACGTTCGTCGAGACGGTGCAGAAGCGCGGGGCCGCCATCATCGCGGCGCGCGGCAAGTCGAGCGCGGCATCGGCGGCCAATGCAGTACTCGACCACGTGCGCAGCGCCATCATACCCACCCCGGGCGACAACTGGGTAAGCGCGGGCGTGATCTCAGACGGCAACAATTACGGCATCGCCGACGGGCTGATCTTCTCGTTTCCGGTACGGTCGGACGGGAGCGGCGACTATGCCATCGTGGAAGGCGTGCCGCTGTCCGACTACGCGCACAAGAAGCTCGAGACCACGCAGTGGGAGCTAATCTCGGAGCGCGAGGATGTGAAGGAACTTCTGTAGAGTGACAAGGAAGGGCGGACGTGAATTGGCCGCCCGGCACAACAGTACACGACAACCCGGTTGCAACGGGGCAGCGCGGGGGTGGCCTTTCGGGGCCGCCCCTGCTGTTTTCACCGAATTGTCACCAAACTGCAACCTTTAACTACCGGCCAGCATTAGACTCGTTATCCATTTGTTAGTACAATATTAGGTGGTACCCTGATACCTCAAGGAGGGACTAATGAAATTAGGCGTCCCAAAAGAGATTATTCCGGGCGAAACTCGCGTCGCGCTCATTCCTGACACCGTCGCGCAACTCATCAAGAAGGGCGCAGAGGTGTTGGTGGAGAGTGGGGCGGGCCTTGCCGCTTCCTTCCTGGATCAAGCCTATGAGAAGGCAGGAGCGACCATTGTCCCGGACGCCGCAACGCTCTACTCGCAGAGCGACATGATTTGCAAGGTGCAGCGCCCGGTCATGAACGACGCGCTTGGCAAGCACGAAGTCGCGCTGATGAAGCCCGGCTCGGTGCTGATCACCTTTTTCCAGCCGCTGGTGAACCACGAGATCGTGCAGCGCCTCGCAGACGGCAAGATCACCAGCTTCAGCATGGACGCGATCCCTCGCACCACCCGCGCCCAGAGCATGGACGCGCTGTCCTCCATGAGCACCATCGCGGGCTACAAGTCGGTGTTGATCGCAGCCGGCTCTATGGGCAGGTTCTTCCCTCTGCTTATGACGGCTGCCGGCACGGTGCCTCCCGCCCGAGTGTTCGTGCTGGGCGCGGGCGTCGCGGGCCTAATGGCGATCTCAACCGCACGCCGCCTTGGCGCTGTGGTCGAGGCGTTCGACGTGCGACCGGCCGTGAAGGAGCAGGTTGAGAGCCTCGGCGCGAAGTTCGTCGAGATGCCGATCGAGGAGAAGACCGAGACCGCGGGCGGCTACGCCACCCAGCTATCGGAAGAGGCCCACAAGCGCGAGGTCGAGATGCTTCACAAGCACGTGAAGGACTCGGACGTGGTTATTACCACAGCTCTCATCCCCGGCAAGCCCGCACCTGTGCTTGTCACCGAGGATATGGTGCGTGACATGAAGCCCGGGTCAGTGATTGTGGACCTCGCGGCCGAAAACGGCGGCAACTGCGAGCTGACCGAGGCGGGCGGCGACATCATGCGCCATAACGTGCGCATTATCGGTCCGCTCAACGTGCCCGCAAGCATGCCGGTGCACGCGAGCCAGCTCTACTCGAAGAACATGTTCAACCTTCTCGCGCTAATGCTCAAGGACGGGCAGTTTGATCTGAACATGGAGGACGACATAGTCGCGGGCACGGTCATCACGCACGACGGAGAGGTGGTTCACCAGGGCGTGAAGGCCGCGATGGGGCCCGCGCTCGAAAGGAGTACAGCGTAATGCTCGGCCCCTTCATAGGTGGGGTGCTGGCAAACACGGCCAAGGCGCAAGAAGCTGCCGAGGCCGGATGGGAGCCACCCATCCTTTTCATGATTATCGTTGTGTTCATCTTGTCGGTGTTCCTCGGGGTCGAGCTGATCTCGCGGGTACCGACCACGCTGCACACACCTCTGATGTCCGGCACCAACGCCATCCACGGTATCATCCTGGTTGGCGCGATGATCGTGCTCGGCGCGGCGTCAGGCAACGTCCTGCTGCTCATCCTCGGTTTTATCGGCGTGGTGTTTGGAGCAGGCAACGTGGTAGGCGGCTTCGTCGTGACCGACAGGATGCTGCAGATGTTCGGCCGCAAGCCGCAACCGCCGAAGGCCAAGGAGTAGCGCAATGGGTCTCAACGTTCCACCCCTGATAATTGAGTTTGCCTACCTCGTTGCAGCTATTACCTTCATCATCAGCTTGAAGCGCCTGAGCCACCCGCGCACAGCGCGCTCGGGCAATCAGACCGCCATGGTCGGTATGGCAATCGCCGTAATCGCCACATTCTTCGACCGGCGGATCGCAATCGAGAACCTCTGGCTGATCCTCATCGGCGCTGTTATCGGCGGCGGCATCGGCTGGTACCTGGCGCGCACCGTGCAAATGACGGCTATGCCCCAGATGGTGGCGCTGTTCAACGGCATGGGCGGCGGTGCGGCCGCATTGACCTCGGCCTCTGAGTTCCTCGAGCGTATCAACGCGGGAGATACCGTCTCGTTCGACTTCACCCTTGCGACAGTGCTGGGCGTGGTGATCGGCGGCGTGTCGCTGTTCGGCTCGTTCATCGCGCTGGGCAAGCTGCAGGGCTTCATCAGCGCACGCCCTGTTACCTACACCGGCCAGCAGGTGGTAAACCTGGTGATTGGCCTCGCCATCGTCGCGCTCGGCGTGTACTTGATCATGTTCCCCGCCAACCCCGAGACGCAGTGGATGTTGCTTGGCATGGCAGTCCTGGCCGGCGCGCTCGGTGTCGCGCTCACGATGCCCATCGGCGGCGCGGACATGCCGGTGGTTATATCGCTGCTCAACTCGTTTACGGGCCTGGCGGCGGCGTTCACCGGTTTCGTGCTGCGAAGTAACGTGCTGGTCATCGCGGGTGCGCTGGTTGGCGCTTCGGGTATGCTGCTCACGCTGCTCATGGCGAAGGCGATGAACCGCTCCGTCGCGAACATCATCTTCGGGGCGTTCGGCTCGGCCGGTAGCGTCGAGGTGGCGGGGGCAGGTGCGGAGGGCAAGTCGATCCGCGAGCTAACGGTGGACGACGCGGCCACGCTGCTAGCGTACGCTAACCAGGTGGTGATCGTGCCCGGCTACGGTATGGCAGTTGCCCGCGCTCAGAACGCGGTGCAAGAGCTTGCCAGGCTGCTTGAAGACCGCGGCGTGACCGTCAAATACGGCATCCACCCGGTTGCCGGCCGCATGCCCGGCCACATGAACGTGCTTCTGGCCGAGGCCGACGTGCCTTACAGCCAGCTGTACGAGATGGAGCAGATCAACCCCGAGATGGCGCGCACCGACGTGTCGCTGGTAATTGGTGCGAACGACGTGGTCAACCCCGCCGCTCGCTCCGACCCCAAAAGCCCGATCTACGGCATGCCGATCATCGACGTCGACAAATCGCAGAACGTTATCGTTATGAAGCGCTCGATGCGCTCGGGCTTCGCGGGCATCGATAACGACCTGTTCTACGAGCCGAAGACGGCCATGCTGTTCGGCGACGCGAAAGACGTGGCCGAGGCGTTGTTCGCCGCTGTGAAGAACCTGTAGACCCGCGCGAGCCTCACACTCATACATCGGGAATCCAGGCGCAATGGGGACCGGACACACCGGCCCCCATTGTGTTATTGTCATTGGTGCACCCTGTGGCGGCGCCGGAGCGCCGGACAACGAGGAGGAGAGAATGGACCACAAAGAGACCGTGGAGCATTACGACTGCGCCGTGGTCGGCGCGGGGCCCGCAGGGCTTTCGGCGGCCCTGTACCTGGGGCGGATGCGCCGCCGGGTCGTGGTAATTGACGACAAGGAAGGGCGCTCGACCTGGCACCAGATCAACCGCAATTACCTGGGATTCGTGAACGGTATTCACGCCAGCAAGTTGCGGGAGATCGGCCGCGAGCAGTGTGAGAGGTACGGCGTGCAGTTCGTGCGGGGCCGCGCTGAGTCGGTGCGGGCGGAAGGGGAGGACAGGGATCGCCGCTTCTACCTTGGCACTACCGCGGGCAACGTGGTGGCGCGAACTCTAATCCTTGCAACCGGGGTGGACGACCACTTCCCCGAGTTCGATGGCAGCGACGAGTGTATCGGGCGCTCGATGTTCTGGTGCATCATCTGCGACGGGTACGAGACGATAGGCAAGCGCGTCGTTGTGCTCGGCCACGGGGACCGCGCGGCCAGCCTCGCGCTCCAGCTGCTGGTGTTCACGCCGCACGTCACCCTGGTTTCCTGGGACGGGCCGTTCACGGTCGAGCTTTACCGCATGAGGTGGCTGGAGGAGCACGGGGTCAAGGTCTACGACGCCAGGTGCGCCGATTTCCGGTGCGCGCCAGGCGAGGGGAAACTGCACTCGATCGCGTTGGACAACGGCACGGTGCTTGAGCTTGACAGCGTGTTCGTGGCCCAATACATGGAACCAAATACGCAATTGGCTAAACAGCTTGAATTGCACGTCGACGAACACGGATTCGTTGTGACCGACGTCGAGCAATGCACCAACTTTGACGGCGTTTACGCGGCTGGTGACCTCACCAAGATCAACAATCACCAGATCAGCAGCGCTGTCCACGAGGGTGGGATGGCAGCGGCGGCAGCCAATTACTACCTGTATGAGGATTGGCAGAAAGAATGAGCGCGGCGTTGGCTAAGAGCGCAACGCCGTTGCTCCCGTGCGCACGACGCCACGCTGCCACGCGGTTGACGGTCTAATGTATTGATGTTATAGTTGGCGCGATATGGCAATACCCGCAGCTACCCTTGAGGATGGTGTGCCATGAACCCGGCGCGCAACAGGGAGCGCAAGTGCAGCACGTGCAAGCACTACCAACCGTCTCCTCTCTGGAGGAAGGGGTGGTGTCGCAATCCGCTGTTGTACGACCGCAACACCAACCATCTCGTCGAAGCCGATAGCCTCGCCTGTAACCGCACGTTCATCGACTACTGGGAGCCGATGACCGGTCCGGCGCAGCCCGCGGGACCTCAGCCCCGCTCGCCGAAACCCCGCATCGCTCCGTCCATACCTGTCGAGACTATGGATGCGCGCGGCCGCCGCATTACCGTCACCGGCAACACGCCCGCCGGGGGAATGGCGGCCGTCGGACAGCGCGCCGCACAACGCTCGACCAAACGCTCGGCGGCCGAGCCTGCGGTGGAACCCAACGGGGCGGAGCGGCCGTCGCTTTCCCTGGTGCCGCCGACCTTACCGGCCGAAGAGCTTGAGGACGAGAACGCGACGCTGGAACTTGAGGAAGTCGCGGGGCCAGACGACCAGATTGCCACTACAACCGCCGAGCGAATCAAGCGGGCGCGCACAGCATCGCAGCGAGTGGTTTTCGGCCAGCCCCTTTACCGGCTCTACATGATCGGGGCCGGGCTGGCGCTCGTGCTCGTGATCATCGCCGCCATGTTCGCCGTTCGGGGTGACTGGCTGGGGACGAAGCCACTGCCCACGCCGACAGTCGCGGCGGTGATGCCAACGCCGACCGGATTCGGCGACCCTACGGCCACAGTACCGCCTCAGCCTACCCAGGTGCCGACGCCGCCCGTCCCAACCGACCGGCTCGCGCCAAACGGCTGGGCACAGGTAACGGGGACGGGGTCGGCGCTCATCGTGCGCGCCGAGCCTTCCAGGCAGGCGGGCCGGGTGGGGCGTCTCCCTGACGGCTCGCGGGTCCATATCGTCGAGGGACCGCAGGAGGCCGGAGGGATCATGTGGTGGCGCATCGACCAGTTCGATCCGAACGACCCCGCCAAATCCGGCTGGTGCTCAGGCGATTTCCTGGCGCCGATCCCGCCACCGTAAGCCGCTTTCCTTTCGCGCACACTGAAAAGGCCGCCCCCACGAGGGAGCGGCCTTCTACATCCCGGCTGACTAGTCCTTGCGGATCTCGCGGCTGAACTACCAGAAGCTGAGGAGGGCCAAGGCCACACCTAGCCCCGCAAGCCCCGTCAGGATCCACCACTGCGGTACCCCGCCTCGGAGCATGATCACCTGCAGCGCCGAGATACCGTAGGTCACCGGCAGCGAGTACGACACCGCACGCACAGGCTCCCAGATCGTCTCCAGCCGCAGGAAGAACCCGCTGAAGAAAACAGAGCCGAGCAGCACCAGCATCGAAAGCTGGACTGCCTGGCTCTCCGACTTCGACACCGCGGCGATGAAGAAGCCCATGCCGACCGAGGCGAATATCACCAGCAGCAGCGTGAGCGCGAGCAGCAAGTAGTCGCCCAGGATGGGCACGCCGAGGCTCAGGCCGAACCCGTTCACGGAGAACGGGTTGCTCATCATCAGCAACAAGATGCCCGCGATCACCATGAGCTGGACGGTGAAGCTGACATACTTGCCCGCAAGAATCTCTCCGGGCCGCACGGGTGCCACGCGGAAGATCTCGACGGTGCCCAGAAGGCGCTCGCGCACCATCGAGAGGGCGCCCAACGTGACCGCTATGTGCTGCAGCAGCAACACGAGCACGCCCGGCGCGTAGAAAGAAGTGAAGCCCGGGGTGAGCGGGGCGGTGTTGCGCGCTTCGGCATAGAAGGGAGCCGCCAGCACGATCGGGTTGATGCTCTGGAACTGCTGGGTCAGCCGATCGAGCGTGTCTACGTCCTCGCGCACACGCGCCAGGCGCTCGCGCACGCGCTCGGGATCGGGGTCGTCCTGCGCCAGCTCGTCGTTCAGCGCCTGCACGTCGGTTGTGAGCCGCTGCGTTACCTGGCCGCTCTCGGCAAGATTGGCGGTCTCGGGGTCCTGCGGCTGCGCCGGGCTGATTGGCGTGTCGGCGGCCACAAGCTGCGCCATGATCGCCAGCGCGATTACCACGTTCGTGGTGCTGCCCTGTGCGTTTCCTGCCTCCTGCCGCGCAGCGTTCACGTCACCCCGCGCGAGGTTCGCATCGACCGCGTCGAGAGAGCGGCGAATGCGCGCCAGCCCCGACCGCACGTCGCCTGCTTCCTGCTGCCCTTGCTCTGCTGCAGCTGCTAGAGTCTGCTTGTTGATCTCGCTGGCGTAGATGAGAGTGAGATAGATGATCCAGTCGCGCCGCAGCGGGTCTACCTCGTTGAAGTAGATAGGCAGAACCACCTGGGAGCCGCTTGAGATCTGCCTGCTGATGTTCGCCGGCACCTCAACTACGACGTCCACGTTTCCCTGGCGTAGCGCCGTGAGAGCGCGGTCCAAATCGGATGTTAGCTCGATCAGCTGCAATTGGCTGCCCACGAGCCGCTGGTAGTCCTGGATGTCCTCCGAGTACTCCCCGTTCTGCGGCACGACCACGATTCCAGACAGGGTGCTCGCCTCGCCCTGATAGCCGATGCCGAACAGCAGGAGAATCAGGAACGGGCCGAGAATGAGGAACAGGACCAGCCTCGGCTGCCGCCTGACCTCGTTGACCTCTTTGCCGATGAACGCTGCCGCTCGGACAAAGGGCTTGAACAGGTTACGCATTCTGAGCGCCCTCCGGCGCCGGGTTTGCTGCTTCGTCCCGCTTCATTAGTTCGATGAAGACCTCGTCAAAGCTCGGCCGGTACTCCTCGATGCGCTGGACCTCGCACTGATTGTCGTTCATTGCATCGAGCAGAAGCGGCACCGCCGCGCCTGCCTCCTGCACATGCACGCGGATCTCTCGATGCGTGACGGGCTGCACGTGTTGTACGAACGGCAACCTGGAGATGCTGTAGATGGCGGCAGGGCTGAACTGGTCAGACTCGACATCCACCACGTCGCCGCCCATGGCGATTCGCCGCAGGTTCATGGGCGTGTCGAGCGCGATGATGCGCCCCTCGCGGATGACCCCGATCCGGTCGCAGTATTCGCTCTCGCCCACGTACTGGGTCGTCACGAAGATCGTGCGGCCCTGGTCGCGCAGGCGGCGAAACTCCTCCCAGAACTTGCCCCGCAGCACGGGGTCTATTCCGGCCGTCGGTTCGTCGGTGAAGAGGAGCGGCGGGTCGTGCAGCAACGATGCGGCCAACTGTACGCGCCGCTGCATGCCGCCCGAGATGTTCACGGTGACCTTGTTGCGCGCGTCCCACAGTTCCACGAACTTGAGAAGTTGGTCGACGCGCCTGCGCCTCTCGACCACGCCCATGCCGTACAGCGCGGCTGAGAAGTAGAGGTTCTCGCGCACGGTCAAAGTGGGGTAGAGGACGAAGTGCTGGGGCATGTAGCCGAACCGCTCCTGCACCTGGCGAGAGGTGTGGGTCGGGTCGGCGCCCATCAGGCGCACGGTGCCCTCGGTGGGGTGATACACGCCCGTGATCAGGCGGATGGTGGTGGTCTTGCCCGAGCCGCTCGGCCCGATGAACCCGAAGATCTCGCCCTGCATTACCTCGAAGGTGAGGTCGCGCACGACCGGGTCGCCGTCGAAGCTCTTGGAGACGCCTCGCAGCTCGATCCTTGTGGTTGGGGCGGCGCCCGGCAGCGGTCCGGTGTCCGGCGCGCGGTATGTGCCCGCGGGTGCGTTAGGTGCAGCCATGGGGTGCGCTAGACCTCAGGCTCTTCCGCTTCGGACACTATCTCTTCCGTGTAGGCGTCCAGGTCCGAGGTTGTGCAATTGAGCACGACGACGTCGGGGGCATACTGCGAGACGAGCGAGACAGGCACGAGACGGTCGTGCTCGGTCGTGGCGTCGGGCCTGACGACGAACGCCGTGATCTGCCCGTCCTCGCCGGTCAGCACTTCGTCGACGACGCCCCAGCGCCCATCGAGGCACTGCACTTCGGTGCCCTGACTGATTACCGTATCGCCTTCTCCGAGGTTCGACATCTCTACCACAGGCATGAGCGGGTCGTAGAACGTGCGCGGGAAGACGTCAGAGCCGGGAACAGGCTCGGGGTCGAACTCCCAGGACTCGGGCACCGCAAGCACTTGCTCTTCCTCGTAAGGCTGGAGCGTGTCGAGGGCAGCGTGGTCGAGGTTGATGGTCAGAACGTCGCCGGGCATCTCGGACAGGTGGTGCACAGGCACCACCAGCGTCCGCGACATGATCTCGTCGGTGGCCATCGCTACGGCGGTTGCGCGCCCGTTCTCGTCCACCACGACGCGCTTAAGGACTCCAGCGCGCCTGCCGTCGGGGTACCTGATCTCCGTTTCCAGGTCGAGTCTCATCTATGCACTCCTAAGTAATTATCGCAGGCTGATGCCGAGAGCGGCATAGCACACCATCGCTTCGACCATCGCGTCGATTGAGATGCGCTCGTTAACCGTGTGGATGACCTCTTCGGCGCCCGGGCCGAATCCGATTACATGCACGCCGCGTGCCGCGAAATGTCCCGCGTCAGTGGCGAAGCGCCAGTAGATGCGCTCCACGGGGCGGCCGAGCGCTACGGACAGCACATCGCCTGCCTGCGTGACAAGCGGATGGTCGGGGCTGATGCCGAACGGCTCGGACGGCACGCGATAGTCGCGCGCAACGCCTGTGTAGCTCACCATCCTGATGATCGGGATGTCTGCCTCGCCGGTGGCCCCAGGAAGTAGCGAGGCGCCAAGGAGCTCGCGCACGCGCGACAGCACCATGTCAGGGCTGTCTCCCGGTGTATTGCGAACGTCGAGGACCAGAGTCACTTCGCCGGGGGTAACGTTGGGGCTTGTCTGGTCGGTCGAGAGCAGCGTGGGCGCAACGGTGGTTGGGCCAAGAGCCGGGTGGTTCGGGTCGGGTTCGAAGGAGAGGCTCTCGAGCGCGGTGAGGAAGCGGCCCAGCGAATAAAGCGGGTTCACCCCGGCGCCCGGCACGCTGGCGTGGACCGATTGGCCGCTGATCTTCACTCGGATCTCGATCCGGCCCCTGTGTCCGAGCGCAAGGCGGTTTTCCGAAGGCTCGCCGATGACAACGTAGTCTACCGGCAACTCCTCGGCCAGCAGGTCGCTGCCGTGCCCGCCGATCTCCTCTTGCACCACCCCCGAAACGTACAGGTCGTTCGGCAGCGGCAGCCCCGCACGCTTCGCCAGCGCGAGCGCGTACACCTGGGCGGCGATTGAGCCTTTCAGGTCACTGGTGGCGCGGCCCCAGATGTACCCGTCGGCCACTTCGCCGCCGTAGGGAGGGTGAGGCCAGCGGGCGGGGTCGCCCACGTCCACGTGGTCGAGGTGCGCGTTGAAAAGGATGCGCTTCGGCGTTCTTTCGGGGGCCGTCGCGCGCACCAGGCCCACGGCGTTACCGACCGAATCGATGCGGGCCTCATCGAAGCCGAGCGCTTGCATCTCAGCAAGCATCACCTGGGCGGCTTCCTGCTCGCGCCCCGGCAGGCTGGGCGTGCGCACCAGCTTGCGGGCAAACTCGACCATTGGCTCGGTGAGAGCAGCCGACTCTGAGCGCAGGCGCTCGACCACGTCGCCGCCCAACAATGACTGCCCGGCAGAGCCACTTGCCTCGGACATAAAGTGATACCTCCAGTGTGCTACAAGCAGGGCGCATGCCGCTGCCGCTCCAGTGTAGCCGAGAATTGGCGTCGGGGGAAGTGGCCGGGAACAATAGGCGAAATCAGTCTGCAAATTGCTCGAAATCGAGTGAAGCGATTGGGATGGTGCTTCGTTATGCTATACAGAAGAACTTTCCTCCTTTGGGATAACCCCGGCGGATCGCCCAAACCGCCGGGGTTTGTCCTTAATTTTCTGCCTTCCGCCGTAGCTTCTGCCCTTCCACTTGACGCCCTGCTTCGACCTGCTCCGCACCAGCGAGTTGAGCAGCATTGCATTGCCTACAAGCACGGCCAGAGGGTAGGACAGGGCATAGCGAGCCGGGATCCGCATCAGACTGCACACCGCCAGCCGCAGGATCAGCATGGGGATCAGCTGCAGCGGCGCGTTGCCCAGAGCCGACCGGCGGTGCGGGTAGCCCCTGTCGAGCAAAGCGTGAACGAGCGACCACACGGGCAGATGGGCGTACACCTCCAGGGCCGTGACGACGGCGAGCGCTCGTAGAGTGTCGCGTCCCGCGGCCCAGTAGAGCGTCTTGGAGTACCCGGCCCAGGCTTCGCCGAAGGTTCTGTACGGCTCCACGCTCCCCAGCCGCTCGCCGTGCTCCAGGCGGATGGTTCCGCTGTTCCGCTTGATTGCGGCGGCCAGCGCGCGATCTTCGGCAACGTCGCCCCGCACACCGGGCGATGCGCCGTGCCGGGAGTAGGCGTCATACGAGACCAGCATGCACTGCCCGTTCGCAGCGGCCGTATCTCCCTGGCGGTTGACGTTGTCCATTGTGCCGCAGAGGAGCGCGTACATCTCGCCTACTTGAGGGACCAGCAGGCGCTGCCAGAACGTTTCGAGCCTCACATCCAGCACCAGACTCATGAGGGCCGCGTCTCGCGCCTCTGCGGCCGCTACGATTGTGCTCAGCAGATGCCTGTCGACTGTGGTGTCGGCATCAACGAAGAGCAGGTAGACGGCATGTAGAGGCGCTGCCAGGAAGCCCGAATAGATCGCGTTGTTCTTGCCGGTCCAGCCCTGGGGGAGATCGCGGGCCGCCATCACGCGCACGTGCGGTCGAGCGTGAGCATATCGCTCCGCAATCGTTCGCGTGCCATCGGTCGAGTGGTCGTCTACGACCGTAACGCCCCAGCTTCCACGCGGGTAGCTCTGGTCCGTGAGTGTGTCCAGCACAAGGGAGATATTGCGCTCTTCGTCGCGCGCTGGTACGATGATTTCGACGTAGGGAGCGAGCCTGTCCCGGGGCCAGGGAGCCGGCGCAAGCGGAGGGTGACGCCTGCGGTTGGCGAGCAGGCCCGAGGCAACCGCAATCGTGATCGTGTTTATGAGGACTGTTCGTAACGGGTGAACGTTGAAACCGGAGAACATATCACAGTGTATGCGCCACCAGGCAGCGCAGCAAGGGAACCACAATGCCGCGAATTGACAAGGCAGACCGCCGGGACGAAAAGCGCCGCAAGCGCATCAACTCCAAATACATGGGCGTGCGCTACCACAGTCCTCGGGCAGGTGATAGCCTGGTAGCGTTCGAGGTAGAGCGAAAGACCAGCCTCGGCGGCAAGCGCGTGCGCAAAGTCAAGCGCAAGAAGTAGGTTGCAGGGGTTGCGCGCTTAGAACAAATGTGCTACGATGAGGGTATCCGCGTTACTTAGAAAGCGAGAGTATCCATGGACGAATCGGGCCAGCAGAACGTTTTCAAGGGTGACATTGTGCCGGTCGAGTCTTCGGCGCTCGAGCGCGACCCCCGTCACCAGCTGCTCATGCAGACGCTCAACGAGGCCCAGGTAGACTTCCTGCTCCAGCGCACGCCAAAGCACGAGATCAAGACGCGCCAGGGGCGGGGCGGGCTGCAGTTCTCCTACGTCGAGCACGGCTACGTGACCGAGCGGCTCAACCTCGTCTTCGGCTTCAACTGGGACTTCGAGGTCACCGACAAGCAGATCCTGGACGACGAGGTTATCGTTGAGGCGAGGCTCACTGTACGCACGCCCGGCGGCCAGACAATTGTGAAGACGCAGTTCGGAGGCGCCGAGATCAAGCGCCACGCCTCGGGGCCCCGGAGTGGGCGGCCCCTCTCGATAGCCGACGACTACAAGGCCGCTGCGTCTGACGCGCTGAAGAAATGTGCTTCGCTGCTCGGCATTGGGCTTGACTTGTACGGGCGCGACCGCCCTTACGATACCGAGGACGCCCCGGCCGCTCCGCCGCAGGCCCGGAGCGAGCCGCGCAGAGAACGCGTGGTCGAGCACGAGCCGGTCAAGCTTCCAACGGCGCAGGAAGGACTGTGCACGCCGGAGCAGTGGCGCGAGATCAGCCGCCTGGCGGGAAGGTCCGGCATGGAAGTGGCCGAGCTTTGCGAGAGCCTGGGCGTGGGAACGCTCGCGCAACTGACCGAAGCTCGCGCAGAGCGCGTCATCAGGCGCCTGCGCGAGCTTGCCGCCCATTCGCGGGCCGACGCTTCCTGATAGGGTCCATCCGGACTGACCGGACGCGCCGTGCGCAAGCCCTCGCTCTTCACGCATTATTAAGGTTCGGGCCAATGCTGCGTGCTTGTGTGCGTGCGTGCGCGGTGCTATAATGGGCGCGTTGCCGCCGCTATTCACGCACGGGTCGCGCAAGGTATCGTGCTTGCCGCCGCGTTCTGTGTTCAGGTGGCTTCGCGCATCCCATCCAGGAGGAATCTCCATTGTCCGCAGCACCCGGTGACGTCGCCAAGAGGCGTCCGGCTCCTAGCCGCAAGGCCAGCCCGGTTACGTGGCTAATCGTCGCGGCAGTACTGGTGATCACTCTCTTGACAATGTTCGTGGCGCTCTTCCCTATCGGGCCGTTTGCGCGCGCTGAGCCTCCGCTTGGCGCGGTGACGCCCAGCGTGCCCCACGCCGTGGGGTTGCAGGTGGAGAAGGTGGGCGAGCCGGTGCGTGACGGTGAGCAGGTGACGGTGCAGGTGAGGGTGACCAACAACGTCCTGCAGGCGCCCCTGGCGCAGGGAACGCCCACTCCCGGCGCGCCGACGCCCGCGCCTGAGCCGTCCAAGGTGCTCAACGCAAGCGTGAAGGTGCTCTTCTTCGGCCCCGACCCCGGCAACCCCGGGCGCACGATAATCGTCGGGAGCGGCGTGGGCAACTTCTACAGCGAGGAGGGGCTTGCCCCCGGCGAAAGCGCCACCATAGAGGTAGTGTCCACCGACGTCGGCGAATTCAACGACTGGCAGGTTTACCCGGACGCCGTCTGGACTGAGAAGGACCCTCTCAAGACGCCCGAGCCAATCTCGCAAGCTCCAGAGCCCGCCGTGCCCGGCGGGTACGCAGCGGTTCCTTAGGACCGGATCCATAGGCCGGTAGATCCGGCAATCCTCACCACCTCCGCAGCGTCGCAGGAGACTTCCCCGTGCTTCGACAGACTTTCCTTACGCTCGCCAACAGCAATGAGCTTAAGAACGTCGCGACGAGCAATCGCGCCGCCCGAAAGCTCGCATCGCGCTTCATCGCGGGCGATACGTTGCCCCAGGCAGTCTCGGTCATCCGCACCCTCAACGCCAAAGGCATCAAGACTACCTTCGACCACCTCGGTGAGAACGTCACCACGCACGACGAAGCCGTTGCCGCGGCGGACTCCTATATTGACATCCTGAACGCAATCGCCGAGGCGCGCCTCGACTCCAACGTATCGCTCAAGCTGACGCAGATGGGCATGGACGTGGACGAGGAGCTTTGCTACCGTAACGTCGAACGCATCTGCGCGAGAGCGCGGGATACTGACAACTTTGTTCGTATCGACATGGAAAGCTCGGCATACACCGACCGCACGCTCGACCTGTTCCGCAGGCTGTGGCACACCGATGGCTACCGCAATGTGGGTGTGGTGCTTCAGGCCTATCTCTACCGCACCGAGCGCGATGTGCGTGAGATGAACGCGGAGGGAGTGCGGGTTCGCCTGTGCAAGGGCGCGTACAACGAGCCGGAAGAGATTGCCTTCCCTAAGAAAGCCGACGTGGACGCGAACTTCGCCAAGCTCACGACGATCCTGCTCCGCGAGGGCAATTACCCGGCCATCGCGACCCACGATTCGCGCCTGATCTCGTTTACGCAGCGCTACTCCGCGTCGAAGGGCATCGAGCCGTCGCGGTTCGAATTCCAGATGCTGAACGGGGTCAGGCCCGAGCTACACATCGAGCTTGTCAAACAAGGATACAATATGCGAGTCTACGTACCGTATGGCACCGAATGGTACTCGTACTTCATGCGCCGCATGGCGGAGCGTCCCGCGAACCTCGTGCTACTTTCGCGGAGCCTGCTCCAGAGAACTTCATAACTCGTAATCACTGAGGCCGCAGCGAAATTGGACGACAGCACAGCTGACGAAGAGACACCGTCGGAACGGGAGGTTCCCGAGGACGACGCGCGCCAGGACGGCAGGTCACAGGACGCCGAAGGCAACCAGACCGGCAGCCGGTCGAAGCGGGCCGAGGGCACCCACAAGCACGAGGTGCGCATCGTCCATCACCGGGGGCCGGCGCGCGACGCGACAGGCCCTCTGGAGCCGAGTACACTGGCTCAACCCGAGGCGCCCCAATCACAGGAGACTACCGAGGCGCGGGCGCCGGACACCACCGGGCCCACGACACTGGCTGCGCCTTCCGGCGAGTCGGTGACTCCGACCGCCGCGCCCCACAGAGTTAAGTCCGATCTGCGCACGCAAGAAGTCGTACACGGCAGTCACCCCGGCGACCGGTACGTGCGCTATGGGCGAAATGTCGGCCCGTTCAGGCGCAAGGGCGGAGGTGTGCTTGCAGCCTCTATCGAAGCGGGGACGCCCAGGAGCGCATACGGGCGCTTCTGGCGTACCGTCAAGCGCGTACTCATCGGCACACCGCTTAGCACCGAGCAGTCGCTGCATGAGCGCCTGACCAACGTCAAGGCCCTTGCCGTTCTCTCATCGGACGCGCTGTCGTCGGTGGCCTATGCAACTGAAGAAATCCTGCGCATCCTCATTTTGGCGGGCGCAGCTGCGCTTGTCTGGGCAATGCCTCTTGCGGGAGCCGTGGCGGTGCTGATGGTCATCGTCGTGTCGTCGTACAGGCAGACGATCGCGGCGTACCCGAGAGGCGGCGGGACGTACATCGTCGCGAAGGACAACCTCGGCACGCTTCCCGGCCTCGCCGCTGCCTCCTCAATCCTTATCGGTTACATACTCACGGTCGCGGTGAGTGTGGCGGCCGGTATTGCGGCCATCTACTCGCTGTATCCGGATTTGAAGCCGTATCGGGTCGAGATCTGTCTCGCTGTGATCGCGTTCGTGACGATAGCGAACCTGCGCGGCCTGCGCGAGGCGGGCAACATCTTTGCCGTGCCGACCTACCTGTTCATCTTCGGAATACTCGCCATGCTGGTGTTCGGAGCGGCCCGGCTTTTCTTCGGCATCGGCGGCGAAATGGAGTATGTTGCCCCCGCAGAGATAATCCACCCCGAAACGCTGGTTGCGCTCGACATCGTGCTGCTCATGAGAGCGTTCACGCAGGGCGCCGCGGCCCTGACCGGCGTCGAGGCCATTGCCGACGGCGTTCCCGCCTTCAAGCCGCCCGAGGCGCTGAACGCCAGGCGCACGCTGATCTACATGGCAGTTATCTCGATCACGATGTTCCTCGGCATCACTTACCTTGCGTTCCAGCTTGGCGTGCTTCCGAGCGAGCAGGAGACAGTCGTGTCGCAGATTGCACGCACCGTGTTTGGTTCGGGCGTGCTGTGGGTTCTCATCCAGGTGGCAACTGCCTTGATCCTGGTGCTGGCGGCCAATACCGCCTTTGCCGACTTCCCACGCCTGTCATACTTCCTTGCGCGCGACAGGTTCATGCCTCACCAGTACAGCTTCCGGGGCGACCGGCTCGCCTTTTCGTGGGGTATCGTGAC
>DASTEB010000440.1:0-2735 GCA_035710025.1 Chloroflexia bacterium | reverse complement strand
TTCATCCGCGAAGGCTCCACGGCCCGCAACCTCGACGCGCTCCTGCCCGCGGTAAGCCCGCACAATGCCCGGTTTTGCTCCTGGGCCACCGACGACAAGCAGCCCGACGACCTCAAGCGCGACGGCCACATCGACCACATCGTCCGCAGGGCGGTCGCGAAGGGGCTTGACCCGGTCACGGCTATCCAGATGGCGACCATCAACACGGCCCGGCACTACGGTCTGAACGACACGGGCGCCGTCGCTCCGGGCTACCGCGCCGACCTGGTCACCTTCGCCGACCTGGACGACCTGCGAGTGACGCTGACCTTCGCCGGGGGCCGCCTAGTAGCCCGGAACGGCCGCGTGATCCGGCCCGAACTCAACCGGGTTGCCCCGCCGCTCAACAACATGCGGGGCGATCACTTCCTGAACGAGCGCTCTTTCCGTATCGAAGCGCAGGGCACGCAGCAGGTCCGCGTGATAGGCGTGCAGCCCGAGCAGATCGTCACCCTCTCGCTAGAAGAAACCATGCACGCGCTCGACGGCGAGCTTGCGGCCGACCCGGGGCGCGACATCCTCAAGATCGCGGTCATCGAGCGGCACTCCGGCACGGGCCACATCGGTCTCGGGTTCGTTCACGGCATCGGTCTGCGGGATGGTGCTATCGCCTCCAGCATCGCGCACGACTCGCACAACATCGTGGTCGTCGGCGCGTCCGACGCCGAAATGCTGGCCGCGGCGCGCGCCGTGTTCGACATGCACGGCGGCATCGCGGCAGTGCGCGGCGAACAGGTGCTAGCGTCCCTGCCGCTACCCGTCGCCGGGCTCATGTCCGACCGCCCCGTTGACGAGGTGCGCGAGGGCATGCGCTCGCTGCTTGAGGCTGCCGCCTCGCTCGGCTGCAAGCTCGACAACCCCTTCATGCAAATGGCGTTCCTGGCTCTCCCCGTCATCCCCGAGTTGAAGCTGACCGACCTCGGCCTTGTGGACGTGAACAAGTTCGACTTCGTTTCGCTCTTCGTCGGGCAAGACGCCGCGCGCGAGAAAGTCACCAGCTGATGACCCAGGCCGCAGAACCCCGCAAGATACTGGTCCTTCCCGACGAGGTCGCCTCGAAGATCGCCGCGGGCGAGGTGGTCGAGCGCCCCGCATCGGTCGTGCGCGAGCTACTGGACAATGCCATCGACGCCGGTGGACGACACATCCGCGTCGAGATCAAGGCGGGCGGGCGCGAGCTGATCCGCGTGATCGACGACGGGACGGGCGTGGCCCCTGACGATATGCCCCGTGCCTTCCTGCGCCACGCCACCAGCAAGATCCGCACGGCCGACGACCTGTGGGCTGTGCGCACACTCGGCTTCCGAGGCGAAGCCCTCTACACTGTCGCCGCCGTCAGCCGTGTCAGCTTCGTCAGCCGCCCGCCGGGCAACGCCGCGGGCTATGAGATGTCGCTGGAGGGCGGCCGGGTGGTGGCCGAAGGGCCGAAAGGCTCGCCGCCGGGCACCATCGTCACCGTGCGCGACCTCTTCTTCAACCTGCCCGCACGCCTCAAGTTCCTCAAGAGCGCGCCCGCCGAGGCCGCGCACATCAGCGCGCTCGTGCAGCAGTACGCCCTGGCCCACCCCGGCATCAAGTTCGGCCTGACCAACGAGGGCAGGCTCACATTTCAGTCGCCCGGGGACGGCGATCTGCGAGCCGCTTCCCTGGCGGTGTACGGGCCGGAGGTTGCGCGCGCCCTGCTCCCCGTTGGCCTCGAGCCTGACGAGGACGTGGAGGAGTTCGAACACGCCTTCCCCAGCGCGGGCCTGCAGGTGTACGGCTACGTGTCGCCGCCTGCGGTATCGCGATCCAACCGCCAGGCGATGCACTTCTTCGTCAACCGCCGCGCCGTGCAGAGCCGCATGCTGGGCTATGCCGTGGAGGAGGCGTACCATACGCTCCTTATGGTCGGCAGGCGGCCCATTTGCATGGTCAATGTGCTTATCGACCCCACGCTGGTAGACGTGAACGTCCACCCTGCCAAGGCCGAGGTAAAGTTCCGAGATGAGCGCGCCGTGTTCAGCGCGGTCCAGCGTGCCGTCCGCTCCGCCCTGACCGCACACGTACCCGCCCCGGCTTACGGCTCGCGCGGCGCGGGGGGTTGGTCCCTGCCCAACGGCGACGGCCTCGGCCTCGAGTTCTCGCCCCCTTACCCCGGCGCTGCCGACGCCCCTGCCGCCCCAACCGGCCCGATCCAGAGCGACCTCTGGCGAACAGCCGCCTCCGGCACTCACACCGGCGACTCGGTGGAGCCGCTGCCGCCCGCGCCCCCGCGCTCGCTCCCGCCGCTCAGGCTGGTGGGGCAGGTCGGCGCTACTTACCTGATTGCCGAGGGGCCGGACGGCCTCTACCTTGTTGACCAGCACGCAGCCCACGAGCGCGTGCTGTACGAAAAGCTCGGCGCCGACCTAGAGCGCGGGGGCCTCCCGGTTCAGCCGCTCCTGCAGCCCGTTGCCCTCGACCTGACCGCCTCGCAGCGCTCGCTGATCGAGCCTGTGCTGCCGCTGATGGCCGAGCTTGGCTTCGAGGTCGAGCCGTTCGGGGAGCACGCCCTGCTGGTGCGCGCCGTGCCCGCCGTGTACGCCGCCTCGCGCCGCGACGTGGGCAGCGACCTGCTCGCGCTGCTGGACGAGGTGGTGAGCGGAAGCGCGCCGGAGCGCTGGCGCGAGGAGATGGCCATCACGTTGGCCTGCCATAGCGCCGTGCGCGCCGGG
>DASTEB010000439.1:0-24591 GCA_035710025.1 Chloroflexia bacterium | reverse complement strand
GGCCTGCTGGGCGAACTGGAGCTTGAACCCAAGCAGAAGTAGCCCTTCAAGCCGGCCCGCTCGGCAAACCGCGCTCGGCTCAGCCGTGTGGGTGCTGGCGTGCGCGGTGGCGGCGCTCGCGCTGTGGTTCGCTTTCGACCTGGTGTACGTGTCCACCGGCAACGAGACCGACCACGCCTCGCCCGCCGACGTGATAATCGTGCTGGGCTGCCCTAGCTACGAGGGCAACGTGGTCAGC
Source organism: Chloroflexia bacterium (assembly GCA_035710025.1). Classification (GTDB taxonomy): domain Bacteria; phylum Chloroflexota; class Chloroflexia; order QHBQ01; family JADMIH01; genus JADMIH01. Next base: position 24,353 of record DASTEB010000439.1, on the reverse strand, counting down.
GACACCTTTAGCGCATGCGTGCAGGTCCGCGCCCGCCACGCCGCCCGGCTCTACAACGACGGCCTCGCCCCCCACATCATCCCCACGGGCGGACTCACCGGCCCGCCGCCCAGCGAGGCTGCCGCCATGGCTCGGGTGATGGAGGCCGAGGGCGTGCCAGCCTCCGCCATAGTCCTCGAAGAGCAGGCCCGCGACACCGTGGGCAACATCCGCTACAGCCGCGCCATCATGCGCGAGCGCGGCTGGCGCACCGCCATCCTCGTGACCGAGCCTCACCACATCCGGCGTGCGGCCTATATCGCCCGCGACGCCGGGCTGACGTTCACCACCTCGCCCGTCACCGACAGCCCAGGCTGGCACACCCCCGACGCCCGCCGTGACAACCTCCTGCGCGACGTGCGCGCCCTGATGATCTACCAGTTCAACCGCCTGTGGGCCGGCCCGCCGTAGCGCGGCCCCGCGGTCTTCTCAGGCATGACAGGCAAACGTTACGTGCGGAGTAGGAACCGCACTCTCGTTGCGGTTGGACGGGTCATCCGGCTATAATGCGCACGAGCAAACGGGTAACGGGAAACCACATGCCCACCCTCTCCATATCGCTGCTTGGCCCTCCACAAATCACTGTTGATGGGGTTGCTGTTAGCGTCGACACGCGCAAGGCGATTGCCTTGCTCGCGTATTTGGCTGCCACAAAGCAGCCTCACACCCGCGATGCCCTTGCGGGCCTGCTGTGGCCCGAGTACGACCAGACCCACGCTCGTGCTACCCTGCGCCGCACCCTCTCAGCCCTGAACAAAGCGCTGGCGGGCGATTGGCTGGAAGTGGCAAGGGACGCCGTCCGGCTCCGCGCCGGAACAGACGTCTACCTCGATGTTGACCGGTTCGGCGCCCTGCTCGACCTCTGCCGCACCCACGGCCACGCTCCCGCCGAGGTGTGCCGCGATTGCATCGAGCCTTTGACCGAGGCCGCCGCGCTCTACCGAGCCGACTTCCTTTCGGGCTTCGGGCTGAAAGACAGCTGGGACTTCGACGACTGGCAGCACCTGCAGGCCGAGAGCCTGCGCCGCGACCTGGCCGGCGCGCTCGACCGCCTGTCGCACGCCCACGCCGCGCTGCAGGACTACGATGCGGCCGTCCCCTATGCGCGCCGCTGGCTCTCGCTGGACCGGCTGCACGAGCCTGCCCACCGCCGCCTGATGCAGCTTTACGCCTGGGCCGGGCAGCGCAGCGCCGCACTTCAGCAGTACCGCGACTGCGTGTACGTGCTCGAGAAGGAGCTTGGGGTAGCCCCGCTCGAGGCGACCACCCAGCTATACGAGGCTATCAAAGAGAACCGCCTGCCGCCCCCGCCCGCGCTCAGCGAGGCTCGCCTGGACACCGCGCCATCCAAAGCGCACGCGCTGGTGGTAACGTCCGCTTCGGCCCAGCAGACGAGTGCCGGTCAACCCGCCGAGCGCAGAGCCCGGGCCTCTGCCACGCACAGGAGCCTCCCCCTCATCGGCCGGGCGGCAGAGTGGCAGCGTCTACTGGAGGCCTACGGCGATGTGGGGCCGCACGGCCACGTCGTCATCATCCAGGGCGAGGCGGGCATCGGCAAGACCAGGCTGGCCGAGGAAATGGCCGGGTACGCGGCCTCCGCCGGGTCGCCTGTCGCGGCCGCGCGCTGCTACGAAGGCGAGGCCGACCTCGCCTACGGCCCTGTGGTCGCGGCCCTGAGCGCGGCGCTCAACCTGCTGGCCAACACGGCGTGGCAGGCCGCGGTGCCGCCCCTCTGGTTGGCCGAGGCGGCGCGTCTGCTACCCGAGCTTTCCCTTGCCCGTGCCGATCTGCCAGCCGTACCCCCGCTGGACAGCCCCGGCGCACAGAGTCGTTTCTTCGAGGGCATCCGGCAGGTGCTGCTGGCGGCGGGCGGGACGCGCTCCGGCTCAAGCACCGGGCCGCCTGTGCTCTTCGTGGACGACCTGCACTGGGCCGACCGTTCGTCCCTTGACCTGTTCACCTACCTGATACGGCGCCTGCAAGACTGGCCTGTGTGCCTCATCCTCGCGTGGCGCACCGACCAGCCGCCTGGTGACGAGCACCTCCACCGCCTGCTGCCGGAGGCCCAGCGCTCGGGCCGCGCCGCGGTGCTGTCCCTCCAGCGCCTGAGCGAGGCCGACGTGCGCGATCTCGTAAGCTCGATAGACCATTCCGGCTCTCCCCTACCTCAAGCACTGGCTGCCCGGCTGTACGAGGAGACCGAGGGGCTGCCCTTCTTCCTCGCCGAGTACCTGAACGCGCTCGAGCAAGGGGTTCAGCCCGTCGGTTCCGAGGAATGGTCGCTGCCGCTCAACGTGCGCGACCTACTCCGCTCGCGCCTCGTGCCGGTGAGCGAGACGGGCAGGCAGCTGCTGCACGCCGCCGCAGTGATCGGGCGCTCGTTCGACTTCGACACAGTCCACCAGGCGAGCGGGCGCAGCGAAGAAGAGACGATAACGGCCCTGGAGGAGCTGATCGGCCTGGGGTTGGTAATAGAGGTGCCGGGCGGCAAGGGGGCGGGCGCGCTCGTGTACGACTTCAACCACGAGAAATTGCGCGGCCTGGTGTACGAAGAGACGAGCCTTGCCCGGCGGCGGCTGCTCCACAGGCGCGTAGCCGAGGCCCTTGCCGCGGGCGCGCGAAGCCATGCCGAGGCAGGCCCGCTGGCAGTACAGATCGCCCACCACTACCGGCTGGCCGGCAACGAGAGAGAGGCCGCCGAGTATTTCCGGCTGGCGGGGGAGCACGCCCGGCGACTCTACGCCAACACCGAGGCGCTGGCCCACCTGCAGACGGCGCTGGCACTTGACCACCCCGACGTGCCGGCCCTGCACGAGTCGATAGGCGACATCCATACGCTGCTCGGCGAGTACAGCGCCGCGCTGGGCGATTACGAGCGGGCTGCCTCGGTGGTCACCCGCGACGACGCGGGCCGCAAGACCCTCTCCCGGCTGGAGCACAAGCTGAGCAAAGTGTACGTGAGGCGCGGCGAGTGGGACCTTGCCGAGAGCCACCTCGAGGCGGCCCTGCAAGGGTACTCAGTAGCAGACGAGGCCAACGAGCGCGCCCGCATATACGCCGATCGGAGCCTGGCGGCCCATCAACAGGGGCACCAGGACAGGGCACGAGACCTGGCCCAGCAGGCGCTGGAGTTGGCCGAGGCCGGGGGTGAGCCGAGGGCGCTGGCCCAGGCGCACAACATCCTGGGCATCCTTGCAAGCCGGCGGAGCGACCACGAATCGGCTCGCGATCACCTCGAGCAGAGCCTGGTACTGACCGAGGCGCTGGACGAGCCGTCGATTCGCGCCGCCGCGCTGAATAACCTCGCCTTGGTGTACGGGGCAGGCGGTCAGGTCGACACGGCCCTGCGGCTCGGCGAGGAAGCGCTGGCCCTGGTCGCGTCCCAGGGGGACCGCCACCGCGAGGCGGCCCTACACAACAACCTCGCCGACCTGCTGCACGCGGCGGGCCGCTCCGACGAAGCGATGGAGCATATCAAGCGTTCGGTGACCATCTACGCGGAGATAGGTGTTGAGGCGGGCGCGTACCAGCCTGCCATCTGGCGGTTGGTGGAGTGGTAGCGCGGCGCCGTTACGCCTTGCGCTCCGGCCGGGCCAGCCACAGCGACACATGCGCAGGCTGCATGGTCTCCTCCACCACTTCGAGCAGCCTGCCCGCCAGCCTGTCGAGGTCCACTTCGTCCCGGGCCGTTTCGCTGAAAGCGGCAAGCGTTCGGGCTGCATCGTACTTGCGCCGGTAGAAGCGGCGGTCTATGAATGCCTGGACGCGTGTTCGCAGCGGCAGGAAGACGGCGGCAACCAGCAGCGTAGTCGCCACTACCGCCAGGTCGTTGCCCTCGCCCGTGATGGGACGAAGGAGCGCCTGCAGCACGATCACCCCGCCCCAGTAGGTGAGCGCCAGCATCGCCGTCAACACAGCGTACGCCAGCGTGCGGCGTATGATGATGTCTATGTCGTACAGGCGATAGCGCAGGATCGCGACCGCCACCGCCGCCAGGGGCACGAGCATCGCGAGCAAACCCCAGCCCTCAACCGGAACGCCGAGAACAAACTGAGCGGTAGGCTCAATGAAAGGTCCGATCAGAGCACCAAACATGAACCACTTCAACTGCTGCTTCTCGACCGGGTTGCCCCTGCGGAACCGTAACACGCCTGTGAGCGCCACCGCACCGATATTTGCGAATCCTGAGATGTCCTCGACCAGTTCAAAGGGCACCCCTTGCAGTCCCTCAACATATGCCGGGTTCGGTATGTCCGGGAAAATAAATAGGGCCGGCGTCTTGAGGGCTCCCAGCAGGGTGGCAAGCTCGAAGTAAACAATGTTGGCCCATATGAAAATACCCCACCCGCGGCTCAACGGCCGCCCTGTAGGGAACAGGAGCAGCGACGTGAACATGAGGATCCACCCGGCGGTCTGCGGGAAGTAGGAGAGCCAGGCCACCCACAGCCCGCCGGTAAGCGACCCTGGCGACGTTATCAGCGCCATGCGCGCATACTCGATCATCGCCCAGGCCAGGTCGGTGCTCAGGGCGATGGCAAGAAACAGCCACCCGATGGTGTTCTCGGGCCGGTAGACCGCGATCAGCAGACCCACGGGCATGAACGCGTTAAATATGAACAGGTAGATACCGGTGTCGAACGTCACGCTGTTATTCGCCAGCATGAGTAGCCCGGCCAGCACGAGCAGGCCCACCGAGGCTGCCGCCATTGACCACGCCAGCAGTAGTTGCTGTCTTCGGTCGAGGGCAAGTCTCATAGCGTCCGCTCCTCAGCCGCCGTCCGGCTGCCGCGCAGCCACACCGATACGTGAGTGGGCTGCATGGTGTCCTCTACTACACCGACCAGTCTAGCCTTGAGTACCTCCAGATCTACCTCGTCCCGGGCCACCCGGCCAAAGTCCGCCAGCGTGCGTGCTGCGTCGTACTTGCGCCGGTAGAAGCGGCGGTCGATGAAGCCCTGCACGCGGCGGCGTAACGGAAGTGAGAGTGCAGCCACCGCGAGAGTAGTCGCCACGATAGCCAGGTCATTTCCCTCGCCCGTGAGCGGGCGCAGAAGCGCCTGCAGGACGATAACCCCACCCCAGTAGAACAGGGCAAGGGTGATGGTCAGGATCGAGTAGACCAGCGTGCGGCGGATGATGATGTCAATGTCGTACAGGTTGTGCCGCAGCAGGGCGATACCGACGGCCACCGGGATAGCCATCCAGAACCAGGTGGCAGAAAGTAGCAGCACGAGCCACGCAAGCGGCGACTCCATTCCAATCTCTACAGAGTCTCCCGATTCGACGCTGGTAGTAACCAGAGTAAACCAGCCAACCAGGATCAATAGGAAGCTGCCCGCCGCCAGGGCCAGCCACCTGATCTGCGCCCGCTCCCGCCCGCCCGATGCCCGGTAGCGCAGGAAGACCGAGGCAATCGCTATGAGCAGCGGCGGCGTCACAACGAACATATACCCACCCGAAAGCGCATCGTTGAACGGCAACAGGGCAGGCACATGGAGCGGGTTTGGCGGGAGCCCCTGTTCGAGGACAGGAGCGGCGAGAATGCTGAGCGCCGAAAAGACCGGCGCGATTATCAGGAACAAGTTAATAAGGCGGGAGGCGAAGCGCCAGGTGGTATCTCCGCTTGGAAAGTAGAACAGCGTGAGGGCTATGACAGGAAATGCCACGGCCTGGTTGTAGAACTGCACCACGGGCGCCAAGTATGGGCCTGCCGCGGCCCACGCCCCGCCGTTGATGGTGGCTACGCCGAAATGCGCCACCAGCGGTCCGACGATGTTGCCGGGGGCGCGGCGCATTATCAGGAAGCCAATAGCCACCGACACGGGCGCTATCACGAACACCTGCAGCGCAACCAGCAGGAACGACGACTCGAAGTCAGGCCTATCATACGGCGTGCGCAGCAGCCGGTACACTGCCAGGAACGCCCCGTACAGCAGGCTGACCGGCAGCGTCCATACCGCTATCCGGTAAAGCAGGTCGGGTCTGTGGCGCCGGGCTGAATCCATGCTCGTGAAATCCTGTATCAACGCAGGTCGCGCAGGGCGACGCTGGCCGCGTGGTAGCCGCACATGCCGTGCACCCCTCCGCCGGGCGGCGTGGACGACGAACAGATGTAGATCCCCTCGGCGGGAGTGCTGTAAGGCACCAGGCTCAAGGTTGGCCGCGTGAACAGCTGGAGCAGGTCTTGCACCCCGCCGTTGATGTCGCCGCCGATGTAATTGGCGTTGTAACGCTGCATCTGCGCCGCCGACATCGTATGCCGGGCCAGCACGCGCTCCCCAAAGCCCGGCGCGAACCGCTCGAGCTGCGCCTCGATGCGCCCGGTCATGTCCCGAGTCGACCCGTGCGGCACGTGGCAGTAGGCCCACAGCGTGTGCTTGCCCTCCGGGGCGCGGGTGCGGTCGAACAGGCTTTGCTGGCCCACCAGCACGAACGGCCTCTCAGGGTGCTCCCCGCGCCACACCGCCCGTTCGGCCTCCGCGATCTCTTCCAGCGTGCCCCCCAGGTGTACCGTCGAGGCGCGCAGACACTCGGCGGCCTTCCACGGCACCGGCCCCTCAAGCGCCCAGTCTACTTTGAACACGCCCGGCCCGTACCTGTACCGGCCAAGTTGCCGCCGGTAGCCCCCGGGCAGCCGCTCGCCCGCTATCCGCACTATCTGCCGAGGGGTCAGGTCGAACAGCACCGACTTCGCCGGGGGCAGATCGTCCAGCGACCCTACCCGCCGCCCCGTGGTGATCTCTCCGCCGAGCGAGCGCAGGTACGAGGCCATCGCGTCGACGATCCGCTGCGACCCGCCCCGCGCCACAGGCCACCCGACCACGTGCCCCAGCGCTGCCAGCACAAGCCCGAACGACGCGCTGGGCGGCCTCTCCAGGGGCAGCATCGAATGAGCGGCCATCCCTGCGAACAGCGCCCGCGCCCTCTCCCCCTTGAACGCGGCCCGGGAGAGCAGCAACGCCGGGAGCAGCGCCTTGAGGCCGAAGCGGGCCAGCGCGACCGGGTGCCGCGGGATGCGCAGCGGCCCGAGCACGTCGCGGCTGAGCCTGGGCCAGTCCCGCACGACCGGCCCCACCAGCCTGCGGTACGAGGCGGCATCTCGGCCCACTTTGAGCGCTGTCGCCCCCACCGAACGCTCCAGCACCACAGCCGTGCCGTCGTCCAGCGGGTGAGCCAGCGGGGCGGAGGGCTGCACCCACTCCAGGCCGTGCTCGGTGAGCGGCAGGCTGCGCATGAAAGGTGAGGCCGGCCCGAGCGGGTGGATGGCCGAGCAGACGTCGTGCGTGAAGCCGGGGAGGGTCAACTGCGCTGACCTGCACCCCCCGCCAACGGTATCGCGCGCCTCCAGCACGAGCACGGAGCGCCCGGCGCGGGCCATCGTGATGGCGGCTGCCAGCCCGTTCGGTCCCGCGCCCACCACTACCGCGTCGTATCCTCGGCGCTCCCTGTTCGACATCTACCGGCGGCCTCCGTATCGCGGTCGGTTCAACGCGCCCTGCGCCCGCGTACCCACCGGACGGGCGCGCCGATCATGTGCGCAGTAGACCGCATCACGACGTTGTACTTGATGTTCTTCGCCTGCGACCATTGTATCCTCGGGTCCACGCACACCACCTGGGTCTCTACCGGCCCTTCGGCGCCCAGGTGCCGGGCCAGGTTCTGAAGGGTCTTCTGCCAGAACTTGTCCTCCTGCCTGTGGCCCCCCATCCTCAGCGTTAGCTCGAGAATCGGGTCGGCCGACCGCATGAGCACCTGCGCCTGCGCCACCACAGCCCCGCCGCGCTCGTACGCGCTGAAGGTGATCCACCCGGCGAACATGTGCCCCTCCGGGGTCATGAACGTAAACGACTCGTCATCGGCATACAGCACCATCACGCCCGTCGACAGCTTGGGAGTGCCGGGCACCGGAACGCTCATGCTGAGCAGGGCGACCTCGCCGGGGGCAAGACCTGTGATAGGCCCGTAGAAGTTGTTGCCCGGCGGCCAGAAGCGCGGGAAGTTCTCTTTCCACGCCATGACCACCTCTGCCGGGCTGAGCGTCAAGCCGTTCAGCTGGATGCTGTAGGTCTTTTGCCACATCGGGCCGAAGCCCTGAAGCGGCCCGCTCAGGTGCCGCCCCTCCACCAGGTTCACCGCTTGGGTCGGGGCGTCGGGAACCGACAGGGTCGATACCTGGCCCGCCCAGTTCGCGGAATCCCGCGGTTGTTTCTTCTCGGTTGGCGCGGTCATGGCTTTACGCCTCCTTGCTTGCCGCGGCGAGCGCTGCGGCCTCACTGTCGAAGATGCCGATGGCGTCGGTCAGCCTGGTCAGCTCGAAGATGTGCTGGTAGTGCTCGCTAAGGCCGTAGGCGAGCATGCGCTGTCCCTGCCGGTTGACCCTGATGAGGAGGGTTACGAGCAGGCCGATACCGGTACTGTTCATATACTCCAGACCGCCGAAGTTCAGGACGATGTTGCGGGTGGTGGGTGTGCCGGCCTCCGAATATGCCTCCATCAACTCGTTTTCGACGGAGCCTGTTATGTCGCCCTCGATATCTATGATGCTGGTCGCGGGGCTGACCCGGCGAACATCCATCCTCACGGTTGTCTCCTGCATCTCGTGCCTCCTGTATCTCCCCCTACCGGCTGATAGGTCTGCTGCCTGCGAACGGGCGCCGCCAAACGGCATCACTCGTCCACTTCAGATTGGGCGGCCCGGGCCGGCAGATTAGCCAGGGCGGTGGCTTCGTCGGGAAATACGCTCATGAAGTCGGCCAGGCGGGTGATCTTGAAGATCTCGAGGTAGTGGTCGCCCAGCCCGTACACCAGCAGCTCGCGGTGTGACTTGCGCGCCTGGGCAAGCAGCCCCACGATCAGCGCTATGCCGGTGCTGTTGATGTAGCCCACGTCGCTGAAGTTGAGCATGATTACCTCGGACCCCTGCCGCTCGGCCTCCTCATAAGCGGCGTTGAGGGACTCCTCGGCAAATGCGTCTATCTCCCCGTGCAGGTTGACGGTAGTGACGCGTGGGCGGTGCTGCACGTCGGCCGCGAACGACTTAGTCTGCATTGCTCTCACCTCCAATATGCATGATCAATTCGACCGTATGGCTGGTGTCGTCCGTTATCACGCGCATGTCGTCCACCAGGTTCTTTATCAGGAACAGCCCCCAGCCCCGCGGCGACTGCTCGCCCGCCAGCTTCGCCGCGAGGTCGGGAGTCCGAGCCTCCGGTATCGGCCGTCCGCCGCCCCGGTCGGTAATGCGCACCGTGACGGCAGCGTCCGAGGCGCTCACCGAAATCAGCACGGGCACCTCGGGTTGATAGCTGTTGCCGTGCTCCATGGCGTTCATCGCGGCCTCGGCAACCGCGGTCTTGAGCCGCTCGATGCGCTGCACCGTCAGAGGGAGGTCGCGCACCGCCTCGGCCACCGTGTTCAGGGCCGTGCGCTCGTTGCCCTGCACGCTCGGTAGGCTGAACTCGGCCAGCAGCCTCTCCCCGCTCTGCGCGCCCGTGCGTGAGCCGGTGTCGCGGGTCACAACGTCGGCCGAGCGCTGGAGCGTCACCAGCGTGACGTCGTCCTCCTGCTGCCACCCATCGCCTGTGAAATTCGCAAGCTCGTCCAGCAGCACGGCGATAAGCTCTTCGCCGCCGGTCGAGTGCGCGGCCACCAGTTGCTTGAGGTAAGGGAAGCTGAACATCTCTCGCCTGTGGTTGTGCGCCTCCACCAGCCCGTCGCTGTAGAAGAGCACGCTGTCGCCCGGGGCAAGCACCGTCTCCTTCTCCTCGTATTTCATGCCGGGCATCAGGCCGAGGGGCATGCCCGTCGCCCTCAATTCCTCCACGCCGCCGCTGTGCCGCTTATAGGGGAGGTCGTGGCCCGCGTTGGCGTAGCGGAGCCTGCCGGTCTGCGGATCGAGCACGGCGTACAGGCAGGTGACAAACATCTTGGGCGGGATGTCGGGGTGGAGCATGTCGTTCACGCGCTCCAGCACCTTGCCCGGCGAGCCGAGCCGCTGGGCGACAGAGCGCAGGATGGCGCGGGTGGTAGCCATCACGAGGGCCGCGGGCACACCTTTGTCTGTTACGTCGCCTATCACCAGGCCCAGCCTGCCGTCCTCCAGCGTGAGGAAGTCATAGAAGTCGCCGCCTACGGCCCGGGCCGGCTGGTAGTACGCGGCCAGGTCCCAGCCCTGCACGGCGGGTACCTCCTTCGGGAGGAGCGTCTGTTGGATCAGCCGGGCGACGCGTAGCTCCTGCTCGATGCGCTCGCGCTCGCGGGCCTCGGCCTGCTGCTGCTTAACCAACTGGGCCACGCGCAGAGCGGGGGCGGCCTGCGAAGCCAGGTTATTCAGCAGCCCGCGGTCGTCGGTCGAGTAATCCTGCTCGCTGAGGCGCGGCCCGAGGTTGAGCAGACCCACCAGCTCGCCCTGGCTGACCAGCGGCACGCACAGGCGCACGCCCGCCGCCTTCAGCGCTTCCAGCGCGGGAGAATCGAGATGCAAGCGGTCAACTTCGACCGCGCCGGGCGAGCTAAGGAAATAGGCGACGAGCGGGTCGTTGGGCGCGATGTCGGCAGCCGGGGCAGCGGGGCGCTCGCTCGGCGCCGCCGGCAGGGGCAGGGCCTCGGCCCGCTGCGCCCGCCGCCAGATCCGTATTTGTCTGAGGTTCTCGATAAGAGTGGCCATCTTGCCTCCATGCGGCTTACGCCGAATTCTTACCAGCGCTTCGTCCCGAATTCGTTACGGCAACCGTTACGAGAAGTACGCGCCGGTGAGCGAGTGCAACGATGACTGCGCATGGGGGCGGGCTGTGGTGGCCCCGCCAGGCAAAGATGTGGCGGCTCAATTGCCCATGGCAATGTGTAGACGACTACCTACTATACCTTTGGCTTCCTTGTCAATAGATGCCCTTCTCCCTCAGACGCGCACACAGAGAGGGGCCGGCTAAGCAGCTGGCCCCTCCTTCCTCCCCCGGAGTGGTAGTTATCGCTTACCTGGAGAAGAACGCCCTCAGCTCCTCCGGCGCATGCCTGTCGCTCAGGTCGCTCAGCGCCCCGGCCGGCGCGACTACCGCGTACTGCCGGACCGCGCCGGCACGGTCGTGAGCGTCGGTCATGCGGGCGGTCGCGTACCCCCGGGGCACGGCGACGCGGTCGTGGGCGTCGGTCAGCCGCGTGGCTGTGTACTGTGAGGGAAGAGCTGCGCGGTCGTGAGCGTCGGTCATACGGTAGATCGAGGCGCTAACCTGGGCGGTATTCTGCGGGGCGGAGTTCGCGAAAGTAAGCAGGCCGGCGGCAATCATGATCGCCGCGAGCACCGGTAGAACAAACCTGGCGGTGATATTTATTCCTTTCATCTTGTGCCTCCCGTTTCAGCAAAGAGCTACCCTGTTCCTTTCCTCGATCAGTGTGGCTTCGATATCTCCACCCTGATTGTGGCCTCATCGTACAGGGTGTGCGTCTCGGAATCGTTACTACAACCGTTACGACGGTGGTAGCGCCGTGCTCCATCATTCGGGGAGCATTACTGGATCAAGGGTGCTCTTGCTGTCCGAGGTCACGCATGCCTGTATGAGCAACCCCGTACAGTCCTATCTCGAAGCGGAACGGGATTCTCACTTCATTTGCGTCCACGTTGCCAGCGACACCTTCAGCGCGACTCCCGCGCCCACATGACCTACCGGTTCAACCGGCTGTGGGCCGGCCCGCCTTGAACGGCTCTGCCCATGCTCGTAGAATGGCGGCGCGGGACGCAACCCCGACCACGCATAACGTCCGGACCGAAAAGGAGCCCTACAATTGCCTCAAGACCCGAACATGCTAATTGGCAGCCCACTGGCGGGGCTACCGGTACTACGTAATTGCACCTCGCGCCGGGCATCCAGCTGGGACCGGAGCGGCGGGAATGACGACCGGCTGCACATCCGGCCCGGCGAGGAGGCTGAGCTAGCCGTTATCCGGGGCGCGGGCTGCGTGAAGCATATCTGGGTCACAGTGGCGTGCGACGAGCCTGACTTCCTGCGCAAAGTCGTGCTGCGGGCCTGGTGGGACGGCGAGCAGTCGCCCAGCGTCAGCGTGCCGGTAGGCGACTTCTTCGGCATCGGCCACGCCCAGACCCGCAACTTCGCCTCGCTGCCGCTGCAGATGAGTCCGCAAGACGGCAAGGCGTTCAATTGCTGGTTCCCCATGCCCTTCGCCCGTTCGGCGCGTATCACCGCCACCAGCGAGTGCAGCCAGGAAGAGGTGCTCTTCTACTACTACATCGATTACCAACAGTACGACGAGCTGCCGGACAGCCTGGGCTACTTCCATGCGCAGTGGCGCCGCCGGAACCCGGCCGAGGGCATCTCCGGCGAGGGGATGAGCAACGAGGAGTACCAGTTCGGCGGCCACAACACGACCGGGGCGGGTAACTACGTGATCCTCGATGCCCGGGGCCGCGGCCATTATGTCGGGTGCAACATCAACTACCACAACCTGCGCCTGACGGACGAATGGAACTGGTACGGCGAGGGCGACGACATGATCTTCGTGGACGGCGAGCCATTCCCGCCGAGCCTGCACGGCACCGGCACCGAGGACTACTTCAACACCGCCTGGTGCCCGACGCAAGCCTACTCGGCGCCCTACCACGGCATCACCATGCCGGGCGGACCTAACTGGTCGGGTAAGATCTCCCTCTACCGCTTCCACATCGAGGATCCCGTCTGCTTCCGCGAGTCGATCCGCGTTACGATAGAGCACGGCCACAACAACCGCCGCTCCGACGACATTTCGAGCACCGCCTACTGGTACCAGGCAGAGCCCCACCAGCCGTTCGTCCTGGCACCTGTAGCCGAGCGCTTGCCGCGGCCGGATTAGGGTTGGGTGCAACGGATCGCTCTTACCTGATGCAATCCTCCCTCTCCATGGGGCTGACCCCATCCCCCTTGAAGCGAAAGATGTATGAGTAGCGCGGCATCTCGGGCCGGGCCAGTAGATCCGCACAGGTGGTGCGCTCTGCCGTGATGGTGCGGTTGTCGTACAGGCGCTGGACCGCCTGCTGCACGCCGTTGCCGAACGCGGGCACCACGCCCATCGCCCCGGGCAGGTCTACGTAGAAGAAGGCGGCGTAGTCCTCGGGCTCGGGCACGGCCGTGCGCGTGTCGTTCCACACCCCGCCGCTCGCCTGCCCCGCCGCCCGCCAGGCGTTCTCGCGCTCGAGCAGCCCCCCAACCTGCCACGCCACCAGCGCGAGAGCAGCCAGCGCCGTGGCCCACCTCGCCGCCCGGTACGCACGCTCGCGCCCTGGCGCCAGCCCGATCGCGAGCGCCGCGCCCAGTAGCGCGCCCACGAGGATTCCGTAGCCCACGGAAGGCATGTAGAAGTAGCGGGGCGCGGGCGGGCTGAGGAACACGAACACCAGCGGCGTCACCAGCAGCCACCCCAGGCCCAGCAGCGCCGTCCTCATCCTCGCCCTCCACAGCGCCACCGCAAGCACTACCACCAGCGCCGCCTCGACCCACACCACCACCCGCAGCGTGTCCAGCGGCAGCCCGGCGACCGCCTGCCCGCCCGGCACAAGCCCGTGTACGTAGTCGAACACCCCCAGCAGCACCGAGTCCACGTTCAGCGCGCGGAACGACAGCCCGCCCCGCTCGACCCCGGATCCGTCCTGCCGCCCCACCCCCAGCACGAGCAGGTACGCCCCTAGCGCCAGCCCGTAGGCCACCGCGACCGGCCCGAGCCACCGCGCGCTGAGCCGCCCGCGCATGGGGAACATCGTCAGCATGGCGAGCAGGGCCAGCGCGGGCAGCATGATAGTCGTCTCGCGGGTGAACAGGCCCACAGCGAACAGCCCCCCGCCGAGCGCCGCCCACCGTGCTCCGCCATCCGCCAGGTACCGCCGCAGCGCCAGCAACGATCCCAACGTGCATGTCACCGCTACCAGGTCGCCAGTCGCCGCGATCCACGACACCGTCTCGGCGTGGTAGGGCACCAGCATGAACACCAGCGCGGCCGCAAGCCCCGCCCGCCACCCCGCGTGAGGGGCGGCCAGCCGGTACAACAGGTAGCCGTTCAGCCCGTGCAGGAGCAGCGACACGATGTGGAACGGCGCGGCCCGCAGGCCGAACACCGACTGCCCGGCCCAGTAGTATACTTTCAGCAGCGGGCGGTAGAACCAGAACGTGTTGGGGTCGAAGAACGCCGCCACGTCGCCCGGCGTGCTCGCGCGCGTCCAGTCGAGCAGCACCCAGTCGTCCGACAGGAAGTAGCCTCCAACGCCCGGCAGGAACGCCGCCAGCGCCAACCCCACCAGCACGACCACCATCGCGCCGCGCCGCCGCCCGGCCAACCACCCCGACCGCTCTACTTCCACCGCTTCCGGCCTAGACAACGCATCCACGCTGCCATTATGGCGTGGAAAGTGCGCATACGCCAGAGGGCAGAGGGCAGAGAGCAAACGAAGAGCTCGCGAAGCGGGCTATTGGTCGACCCACTGCCCTCTGCCCACTGCCTTCTGCCCTCTCCCACGCTTGACACCCCATACCCCCTTTGCTATTCTAGTCCTGTTAATGGGCCGGAAAAGGACGCAAAGAAGCGACTTCATCCACCGCAGGAGGCTACCCCATGAACCCCGAAGAGACGACAGAAAGCGCCGTTGATTCAGGTGCGTATACCGAAGAGAGCGCACCCGCCACCAACGGCTCGGCAGGCGCTCGCGGGGCCACCGCCGAGGCGCGCGCCGAGCAAAAAGACACCTTCCCCATCCAGGGTATAGACTACGTCGAGTTCTACGTGGGCAACGCCAAACAGGCCGCCCACTATTACCGCACCGTGCTTGGCTTCAGCGTGACCGCCTACGCCGGGCCTGAGACCAAGGTGCGCGACCGCGCATCGTACGTGCTGGAGCAGTCCAAGATACGCCTGGTGCTCACCGCGCCCATGCAGCCTGAAGGGCTTATCGCCGAGCACGTGTTCAAGCACGGCGACGGCGTGAAAGATATCGCCCTGCGCGTGCCCGACGTGGACTACGCGTACAACACGGCGCTCGAGCGCGGCGCAAAAGGCGTGACCGAGCCTCACTGGGTCGAAGGCGAGAAGGGCCGCATCCGCAAGGCCGCCATCGCCACCTGCGGCGATACCATCCACTCGCTCATCAACCGCGACGAGTACACCGGCACCTTCGCGCCGGGATACCACAGGCGCGACGTGCCCGGCGTATCCACCGGCGTCAAGGCCGTCGACCATATCGTGCTCAACGTCGAGCTTGGCGAGATGAACAAGCTGGTGGAGTATTACGCCCGCATCATGGGCTTCAGCCAGCTTATCTCCTTTGACGACAAGGACATCTCCACCGAGTACTCGGCCCTCATGTCCAAGGTGATGCAGGACGGCACCGGGCGCGTCAAGTTCCCCATAAATGAGCCTGCCGAGGGCAAGAAGAAGTCGCAGATAGACGAGTACCTCGAGTTCTACCGGGGCGCGGGCGCTCAGCATGTCGCCTTGCTGACCGGGGATATCCTGTCGACCGTGCGGGCCATGCGCGACAACGGCATGGAGTTCCTGCGCGTGCCCCACTCCTACTACGAGGAAGCGCCCAACCGCGTCGGCCAGATCAACGAGCAGTTCGCCGACCTCGAAGAGCTTGGCATCCTGGTGGACCGCGACGACGAAGGCTACCTCTTGCAGATATTCACCAAGCCGGTGGAGGACCGCCCTACCCTGTTCTACGAGATCATCGAGCGGCACGGGGCGCGCGGCTTCGGCAAGGGCAACTTCAAGGCTCTGTTCGAGGCCATAGAGCGCGAGCAGGAGCTTCGCGGCAACCTGTAAGCCCCACTCACAGGAGCATCTCAATGCGTGACGGCATGAGCGCGAAACGGGCGACCGGGTGCTCGTGCCGTCCTGCTTTTGGCGGGGCCGCCGCGTGACGGACTGGGAGCGCAGGCGCGAGTCGGGGGAGTGGCTGGGAGAGGCGGTGCGGTATTTCCACGGCATAGGCTTCTTCGCGCACTACACCGGCATGACCGACGACGAGATCGCCGCCAAAATCAAGGAGTACCACGGCGAGGACTGGGAGGAATATATCGCGGGGGCCGCAGACCAGGCTTCGGCCGAGATGTTCCTCCTGATGGCCGACGTTGACCGGGTGTGGTTCCGCGACCTCGAGGGCGTGTACAAAGGCGACGGGGCGTATGCCCACACGTTGGAGGAGTGGGCCTCGATTTCGCGGGGCGCATTCCAGCCGTCGGACATCGAGGAAACGTGGGAGGGCGACGGCGGGCCTGTGCGCGTGGCCTTCACCCTCGACGGCAAGCGGCACGAGTACGTACACGCCGACGGCAACGACGACTTCATCGAGATCGAGATACTGAAGATGGTGAACGGGCTGCTCAAGCACGCGCCATACCGGCTGGAGGCGGCGGACAACCTGGGCGACTGCCGGTTCATCGTGGCGCTTTCGCGGGAAGAGCGCGAGCGCCTGCGCCGGGAGCGCGGCTGGAGTTTCTGCGACCACCTGTCGCCCGAGTGACACACAACGTTATTTCGCTACCAGGGGTGTGATCGATTATGAAGCTGGTAACCTTCTCTCACCTGCACCGCACGGCCCCCGACCGCATCGAGGGGCAGGACACGCACGTCGGCGTCTACCTCCCCATGGAGGGCGCGCCCGGCCGCATCCTCAACCTGGAGGCTGCGCATGAGTGGCTGAACAAGCGGCGCGGCGGCTCGTCGCCCTACGCCCCGCCCATGACCATGATCGGCCTGCTCGACGGCGGGCCGGAGGCTATGGAGCGCGTGAGGGGGCTGGCCGAGGCTGCCTGCGCAGACGAAGAGGCCATGTGGGAGTGCACCCAGCCCGCGGACGACGTGCAGTTGCTTGCGCCGGTGCCCTTCCCCCGCACGATACGCGACTTCTACGCCTTCGAACAGCACGTCAAGGCGGCGCGGGCCCTGCGCGGGCTGGAGATGATACCCGAGTGGTACGACCACCCGGTGTTCTACTACTCGAACCCGGGCGCGGTGTACGGCCCCTACGACGACGTAGACTACCCCCGCGCCACGAATGAGGTGGACTACGAGCTTGAGATCGCGTGCGTGATCGGCAAGCCGGGGCGCGACATCGCCGCCGAGGACGCCGGGGAGTACATCGCGGGCTACACGATTATGAACGACTGGAGCGCGCGGGATACCTGGCGCAACTTCGAGTCGAAGCTGAGCATGGGCCCGGCCAAGAGCAAGGACTTCGCGACCACACTCGGCCCGTGGCTGGTCACGCCCGACGAGCTTGAGGATCGCCGCGAGGGCACCGGCGCCGCAGCGCGCTACAACCTCAATATGGCCGCGCGGGTGAACGGCAAGGAGCTATCGCGGGGCAACGCCAACAGCCTGACTCATACCTTCGCCGCGATGATAGAGTGGGCCTCGACCGACGTGTGGCTGCGCCCCGGCGACGTGATCGGCTCGGGCACGGTCGGCACCGGCTGTATATTGGAGCTACGCCCCGAGAACACCGGCGGCTGGCTGAAGCCCGGCGACGTGGTGGAGATGGAGATCGAGCGGCTGGGGTTGGTTCGGAACAGGTTGGTGGGTGGCAGAGAAGGGTAAGGAGCTTGTCCAAATGGGCTATGACTTGTACCTTTTCCAACCAGAACCGGGCGTCGATCCGAAGGTCACGGCTGAGAAGCTGATGCTGGAAGAAGATGAAGCGGCCGCCGGAGAGGATGGAGAACTCGACTTGATAAAGGGGCTGAACCCAGGTGAGCCCAATCCAGAGTACGAACAACGTAAGCGGAAAATCGCAGAGCAATTGACAGCTTCGGACGTTGACCTAGAGGTATTCGGCTTCGATTTCGATGAGCTTGCCAAGGCGCATAACATCTCGAAGGAAGAGGCACGAAAGAGATTCCGCCACATCGAACTGAACGGGCCTGAAGATGTTGGCGCACAAATAGAGCTTGAGGACACGACAGGCGCAATATCCTTGCCTTATTGGCACAGCGGCGCAGCGGCCGTTAGCGCATTCAAGAAGATTTGGAGCTATCTGGAGATACTTGAGCGAGAAGGTGGCTACAAAGCATACGATCCGCAGCTAGATAAGGTGCTAGACCTGGAGCGCGACTTCGAGAAAGTGATTGGCACGTATGAGGCTGGAGTGCAATTTACGGGGCAAGCTGCAGCGCAATTTATAGAGGAACTTGCTCAGGAGGATGATGACAATACTTAGAAGGGTGGGAGAGCAAGAGCCACGCTCACGGGTGTCTTATGTTTGCGAGGTACACAACCAGAGGCGCAACGGCAATGATGCAGAGCTTCTCAGCTACAGTCTGGAAAGAAGGCAATTGGTATGTAGCCCAGTGCCGGGAAGTAGATGTCGCCAGCCAGGGCGAGACAGAGGAGGAAGCGCTGGCCAATCTACGCGAAGCCTTGGAGTTGCACTTTGAGCCACCCCATGCGACCATGCCAGTGGACAACAATGCGGTATATTGACATCAACGTGTGCGCGTTCTATGAGCGAGAATGACGAAACCCCGCGGGAAACCAGCATCTCAAAGTCTCGTAGCCCCGAGCAGATCGGCGACTATTGGGATACGCATAGCGTCGCTGACGTATGGGATCAGACTCACGATGTAGAGTTTGAGGTCAGGGTACCGCGTGACCGCAGCCTCAGAGTATACGGCCCACACTCGGTGAACCGCGAAGATGCAGACGTGTTTGTGCTGGAGGTAATAGAGGAAGATCCCGTTGACGAAACCGATGAAGAGCGGTGGGACAAGGCCTTTGCCGATTCCGCTGACAAGCTTGCTGAGTTAGCGGACCAGGCATTAGCTGAGCACCGTGAGGGGAAAACGCAGCCGCTCGACCCTGATAAGCTGTAACCGCGAAAAGGAGGTGGCAACGATGCCCTTTTACCACAAGCTAGGCAAGATCCCGCACAAGAGGCACACCCAGCACCGCAGGCCCGACGGCGTGCTCTATACCGAGGAGTTGTTCGGCACCGAGGGCTTCTCGGGCGTGTCGTCGCTGATCTACCACCACCACCCGCCCGTGCGCGTGGTGAATATCGAGCCATGCGAGGTCGAGCCGCTGGAGAACTGGGACCTGCCCGTGCAGCGCCACGTACACCTGCGAACCGGGCCGGCCCAGCCCTCGGGCGACCCCATCTCGGGCCGCCGCGTGCTGATGTACAACAACGACTGCCGCCTGGGCATCGTGCGCCCGGCCGAGCCGATGGACTACCACTACAAGAACGGCCAGGCCGACGAGCTTTACTTCATCCACGAGGGCACCGGCCGCTTCGAGACGATGTTCGGCACCCTGCCCTACCGCGAGGGCGACTACGTGCTCATGCCCCACGGCACGATCTACCGCATCGTAGCCGACGAGGACAAGCCCCAGCGCTGGCTCACCGTCGAGGGCAAGTACTTCGCGCCGCCCAAGCGCTACCGCAACGAATACGGTCAGCTGCTGGAGCACTCGCCCTTCTGCGAGCGCGATATCCGTGTGCCCGAAGAGCTTGTGACCATCACTGGCGACGAGGCGGGCAAGGGGCCGTTCAAGGTGCTCGTGCGGGCCAACGACATGCTCTCGGCCTACTTCTACGACCACCACCCGCTCGACGTGGTCGGCTGGGACGGCTACCTGTACCCCTACATCTTCAACATCGAGGACTTCGAACCGATCACCGGGCGCGTCCACCAGCCCCCGCCCGTGCACCAGACGTTCGAGGCGCACAACTTCGTGGTGTGCTCGTTCGTGCCCCGCAAGTACGACTACCACCCGCTGGGCATCCCCGCGCCCTACAACCACTCCAACATCGACAGCGAGGAAGTGCTGTACTACGTGAACGGCAACTTCATGAGCCGCCGCGGCATCGACGTGGCCTCGTTCACCCTGCACCCCCACGGCATCCCCCACGGCCCGCACCCCGGCGCTGCCGAGGCCTCCATCGGCAAAGAGGAGACCGAGGAACTGGCCGTGATGGTCGACACCTTCCGCCCGCTCAAGCTCACGCGCTGGGCGCAGGAGTTCGACGACCCCTCCTATCCTACAAGCTGGCTGGACGACGGCAAGTCCGCCTCCATGCCGACCGACACGGACTAAGCGTCCGTAAACCACCGTAGACCGAGGCCGGGATCGCTCCCCGGCCTTTTTGCTGCATCGAGCCTTGGCACCGGTCTTGCAACGGCGGCGGTAGGATCCGTGAGCCAATGCGCTGCCCGCACGGCGCGTGCAGCGAAAGGAGGAAGAAGTCAAATGAGTGATAGAGGGCTTTTGCTCGCGCTTCAGCGCTTGCACGACGACCCCGGCTTCGTTGACCTGATCCAGCGCGACCCCCAGAACACGCTGGGCATCTACGACCTCGATGATACCGAGCGACAGGCCCTGACCGATGCCGTCATGAAGGGCGATAACGCTGCCCTTCAGGAGATGGCCGGCAGAGTTGGCATCGACTGGGGCTCCACCCGCATCAGCGGCCCGGGCGCGCTTGACGACACCGAAATCAGCATCGAAGGCGCAGGCCCCAGGGGCATCCACGGCCCCAACGCCTTGACCGGCGACGGCTACGAGGGCGTAAGCCCCGGCTCGGGCGTGCAGGGCTAACCCAACACCCACGCGACCAAACCAATACGCAATACACGGGAGCGGCACGCCAGGCGCGAGGCCGCTCCCGCTCTTATGCACAGCCGATTCTTGATATACTCATACCATGCCGGACGGACGGTACGAGACCGACGACAACCCACTCTACGAACTGCACCGGATCGAGGACGCGCGCCGGGGTGACCTTGACGCCTTCAACTGGCTCGTGCTCCGCTACCAGAACCGCGTTTACAGCCTGTGCTACCGCATGCTGTCCGACCCGGACGAGGCAGCCGACGCCACGCAGGAGACCTTCCTGTCGGCCTACAAGGCCATGCCCCGCTTCAAGGGCGACCAGTTCCGTACGTGGCTGCTCAGGATCGCTACCAACGCCTGTCTCGATATGCTGCGCAGCCGCAAGCGCCGCCCCACCCAGCCTATCTACTCGTGGGGCAACCCCGAGGACGGCGAGGAAGCGGGCGAGCCGCTGCCCATCCCGGACCTCGATCCCGACGTGAACCCCGAGGCCAGCACCCTGCGCGCCGAGACGGTGGCCGCGATACAGGCCGGGCTTGACCTGCTGCCCGACGACCAGCGCATGACGCTGGTGCTGGTGGACGTGCAGGGGCTGAGCTACGAGGAGGCCGCGGCAGTCACAGGGGCGAACCTCGGCACGGTCAAATCGCGCATGAACCGCGGGCGGGCGCGCATGCGCGACTTCCTGCGCGAGCGCGGGGTGGTGCCCTCGGGGGAACTATCCACGCGTGCGCAGCGTTCTGTAAATGAGGCATAACGACTCACTGTAAGGTAGTAGGCCCCGGTAGGGCCTATCGCCCGCAACTGGAAAGCAACTTAGCAGCATAATGACAGGTAACGACAACAACCCTATAGCCCGCGGCGAGCACGTGACCGACATGCTCTCGGCGTACATCGACGGCACTCTGGCAGAGGCCGAGCGCGAACCGGTGCGCGCGCATCTCGATGGGTGCGACAAGTGCCGGGCCGAGCACGCCGAGCTTGTAGCGACCCGGTCGGTGCTGCGTGCCGTGCCCTCGATGCAGGCACCCCGGGCGTTCACGCTGACGCCTGAGATGGCCCGCAAGGTGCGCCCGCCCTCACTGTTCGAGCGCATCTTCGTGCCGTCCAACGCGCCGCGCATGGCGATGGGCTCGGTGCTGTCGTTCCTGCTGCTCTTCTTCGTGCTTGTGGGGCCGTTGCTTACATCGAGGCCGGACACCTTCTCCAAGATAGGCTATGGCCTGTCGGGCAATGGGGATTCGGCGCCCGCCGCGAGGCAGCAAGACCAAGACAACGTGACTGCGATGTCGCCGCCTGCCCCGATGGACGTTGCCGAGGCGACCCCCACGACAGGCGCTGCAGCAGCCGAGGCGTTCACCGCGCCCGTGGGCACGCCCATGCCGCCGTCCGAGGACATACCGTCGAACGCAGGCGGCGGGCTTGTGCCTGACGTGCCGACCGAGGACGTGGCCGGGGCACCCGCCCCTGCCCCCACCCAGCCGGTTGCGGTGGCTCCTGCCCCAGTGCCGACCCAGGCGGTGGGCGCGGCCGGCACCGACACGGGCACCACGGCGGGCAAAGAGGCCGCAACCGCAGTGGCGGAAGCCCCGGCCGATACGGCCAGGCAGTCGCAGCAGCCCGAGTCGTCCTTCCGGTTCGCACCGGCGACTCCGCCTACGGACTGGGGCGCGGTGCTGGCGAGCGCGGTGCCGCTGTTCCTGCTGGCGCTGGGGTTAGGGCTGGGGGTGATGGCCTGGATAGCCAGGAGCAACCGGCCCGCGTAAGCAGCAGGGTGAGCATAGAGTTGGGGGTGGTCGGACGACCACCCCCGTTGACTTTAAGGCAGGTTGTGAGGCTGCGCTACTGGTTCGGTTCGCTGAGCGTGCCGAGGCCGAGGATCTTGGCAACCTGGGCGCGGGTGGCCGGGGCGTTAGGCCGGAACGTGCCGTCAGGGTAGCCCGACATGACCCCTGCCGCAGCCGTCATCTCGGCGTAGGCGAAGTACCAGTCGGCCGGGCCTGCATCGGTGAACGTGCCGGTGGCGGGCAGCTCCATCGCCCAGCCGCGAGCCAGGCTGACCATCTTGGCGACCTGAGCGCGCGTGACGTTGGCGTCGGGGCGGAACGTGCCGTCGAGGTAGCCGTTGATGATGTCGTGGGCGGCCGCGGTCTCCACGTAGGCGTAGGCCCAGTGCCCGGCGGAGACGTCGCTGAAGGTGGGTTGCTGCGGCGATACGGTCTCCCATGCCATAGCGCCTACCACCATCTTGGCGACCTGAGCACGTGTAACGTTGGCGTCGGGGCGGAACGTGCCGTCGGGGTAGCCCGAAATCGCGCCCTTAGCGGCCAGGTACTGCACGGGACCGTCGGCCCAGTGGCTCGACGACATGTCCCCGAAAGGCGTGCGGTGCACGATGGTCACCATGTAGGCGCGGGCAGTGTAGGGGGTGGGACCGGCGCTGATGGCGATTACGCCCTCCACGTCGAACGGCAGCGTGGGCGACAGAGGCACGTTGACCGTGATGTCAATAGTTTCGCTCACTCCCGGCTGCACTATGATGGCGGTGGGATCCAACGTCACATCCCACCCCGCGATGCTGGTGCCCGTGAGCCCGACAAGCGTGGCCTGCTCGAAGCGGTTGAGCAGCGCCTTGGTGTACTCGGCCTCACCGCCCGGAGGGGCGATACCGAACTGCACCTGGGGCCGCAGAGCCATCATCGGGCGCATCCACGGCAAAGGCGTGCGGGTACCCATGGGCGTGCGCGTCATGTTCGGGTACGGTGTGCGCGTGCCCATCATCGGCGTGCCGGTCATGTGAGGGTACGGCGTGCGGGTGCCCGTCATATTCGGGTTGGGTGTCCGGGTCATGTGCGGATAGGGAGTCCCGGTCATATGGGGCATTGGCGTGCGCGTGCCCATCATCGGCGTCCCCGTCATGTGCGGATATGGCGTGCGCGTGCCCCAGTTCCAGGGCGTGCCGGTCATGCGCGGTGTGGGCGTGCCCGTCATGTGCGGGTATGGCGTGCGCGAGCCTTGCCAGGTCATGGTACCGGTCGGGTGCTCGGGCACGACGGCGTCCTTGTCGGGCAAGGTTGGAGCGGCAGCCGTAGTCGAAGCGAAAACGAAGGCAAGCGCGGCCACGAGAACCAGCGCGCCCATAACGGCGAGCACCTGCCTGGCGGCAGCCATTGATCTGTTCATGTGTAATCCTCCGTTGTCTTGCGAAAGCAAGGTACGCTGCATCCTGGGTAGATGTCCCCGCATTATGCTAACAGCCGCAAGTTACCGGGCGGGTGTAGTTTGGGTATACGAATCGTGAATTCGAGCAAAGGACAGCGGGTGGGCGTGACATATGATACATGATAAATGATGCGTTATGCGTGAGCGTGTTCGTAGCGGGTAGTGCGGAAGGGGGCGACGTCATGCGTCGTCGGGCGTTGATGGGGGTGCTGTGGGACGGTAGAATGGACGGGCGAACAAAGGCGTTCCGGGAATTGAGTGCGTCGTACCGGTTGTTCTCAGTGGTAGGAGGTTAACGAGCAGACCATGCGAGACACGATCACGATACGAGGAGCGCGACTTCATAATCTGAAGAACATCACCCTGAGCATTCCCAAGAACAAGCTGGTCGCGCTGACCGGCCTGTCAGGCTCGGGCAAGTCGACCCTGGCGTTCGACACCCTGCACCAGGAGGCGATGCGCCAGTACTTCGAGTCGGTCGGCCTGGTGACCTACCAGCAGAAGCCGAG
>DASTEB010000438.1:0-7155 GCA_035710025.1 Chloroflexia bacterium | reverse complement strand
CGACTCCTGGATGCTGGTGACGAACGCATCGCTCGTGGTCGGGCAGCTCTGGCATTGGGCCTGGTAAGGGTTGTGCGTCGGGAAGTTGGTCGACCGCGTGTCGCCCGTCACGTAGATCTTGTCCGTTCCACCTCTCGCGATGCCCTTGCCTTGTTCCGGTTGAGTGCCGCCCAGGAAGGTGGAGAAGAGCAAGCTGTTCCCCGCAGCGCTCAGTTTCAGCACGAACGCGTCGGCACCGCCCCCGATTGTTCCCTGGATTGGATCGACCATGGGGAAGGCGGCCTCGGAGGTCGTGCCCGCCACGTAGGCGTTGCCCTCAGCGTCCAGCGCGATGTCGGCTCCCCATCCCCTGCCGCTCGGCCCAAAGCAGGTGGAGTAGACCAGAGCGTTACCCGCCGGGTTTAGCTTGGTCACACACGGGCCGTTGGTGCAGGGAGCGTAGCGGTTGAGAGTCGGGAAGTTGGTTGAGCCGGTCGCGCCCACGACATAGGCGCTGCCCGCGGCGTCCACCTCTACGTCCTTGCCGCTGTCAATCGCGCTCCCACCCAGGAAGGTGGAGTAAACCAGGGAGGCATCACCCACAAGCCCGGTGTTGATCTTGGACACGAAGGCATCCCCCAGGCCACTGAGCGTGCCCTGGTATGCTCCACGCACCGGGAAGTTGGCTGAGTAGGTGTTTCCGGTGAAGTAGGCGTTGCCTTGCGAGTCGGCAGCCACGCCGTGCCCCCAGTCCCCCTGCCCATAGCCCGTGGTTCCAACCCATTCCTGGCCGCTGCCTCCCAGGTAGGTCGCATAGACCAGCGAGGCATCGCCGGAAGCAGCGGTATTGAACCTGGCGAGATAGCCGTCGTATACGCCGCCGTAAGTTGCCTGATAGGCGTTGCGGGTAGGGAGATTGGTGGAGCTTGTGCGCCCGACGATGTAGGCCCCGTTCGCCCCGTCGGTAGCGATTCCGGAGCTGTCGTCGTAGACCGAGCCGCCGAAGTAGCTGGAATATATCAGGGACGCGCCGTCGGGGGCCAGCTTCGTGATGAACGCGTCGGTGCCGCCGGGGCGGGTCGGCTGGTATGCGTTGAGCGTTGGGAAGTTGCTGGAGCCGGTTAAGCCCGTGACGTACGCAGAGCCCGAGGCATCCACCGCCACCGCATGGCCGGTGTCATTGCCCCCGCCGCCCAGGTAGGTGGAGTAGACCACGCCGCCGGCCGGGTTGAACTTCGTCACGAACGCGTCCTGGCCGCCCTGGTTGGCGGTCTGGAACCCCCCGACAACCGGGAAGTTGGTTGAGCCGGTAGTGCCGGCCACGTAGACATTGCCCGCCCCATCCACCGCGATGCCCGTGCCCTCGTCGGCCTGGTTGCCGCCGAGGTAGGTAGAGAAGGTCAGCACGGGATCGATGGTGAGAGACTGGGCGCGGTCGTACGCGCCGAGGGCAAAGGCTATCGTGTTGTCGGCGGCCACTTCGTACCGCACGCTCACCGGCACCTGCTTGCCCTCGATCGTCTGCCAGGCGAAGGGCGTATGCTCGGTTACGGCAACCGTGTTGTCGCTAGATCCGGCCATCACCTGCAGGTTGCCCTGCACGTCAACCGTCACCTCTCTCGCGCCCTCGTAGCGCCAGCGGATGGCCGCGGCGTCGGCGCCCGGGGCGAGCGTGTAGATGCCCTCTACCTGCCCGGGCTGCCCCACGTACTCCAGGTCTATCCCGTCGTAGAGCGAGCGGTAAGTCACCGCGCCGTAGGTGGGCACGCCCGTGCGCCAGCGCGAGCGGTCGGCGCCGATGAGGTAGTTGACTTTGCCCGGAAGCTGGGCCCCTGCCTCGATAGCCGGGCTGTCATTCGCGCCCAGCAACTCCATCCTGACGGCCGCAGGCTGCCCCTGTGCGCTGCGGTTCTTCGCCTCGATCAGCAAAGTTGACTTGCCGAAGTAAAGTGTGCCGCCCGGCATTCGAGCCACGTAGCTCACAGCCTCGTTAGCCTGCCCCACGTTCGGCTCGAACTGGACAGGCGCGGCCGGAAGACCGGCCGGTCCCGCCTGGGCGGGGATCTGCCCCGGGTTTGCACCCATCCCGAGCAACAGTGCGACTATGAGGGCGATAACCCCCACAGCCATTAGCGGGGCGCTCTTTCGCGCTCCCATGTATAGACTTGCCGGCATAGCAATGCCTCCTTTCCCTACAAAACTACTCCTGATGCTGCCAACTCGAATCGCGGGAGGTCGCTCCGCGCTGAGGGCAAGACGTATCGTTCCGGACCGCATCCCGAATGCCGCCACACTGTCAAAGCCCCTCCTCAAGCACCGGCAGAGGTGGGACGGAGCGCGATTCGGCGCGGCCGCTTTGAAGCAGCATGCCGAGGATCGCCTCGACAAGCTCCTCAGGACCGCGGAAGCTTTGGACCTCGCCACTCACCACCTGCTGCACCCTGCCGAGCCAACCCGAAGGACCTTCGCCTGCGTCTGCCACCCACACGCGCACCAGGAACAGATCCGAGTGCCCGTGATACCGGTGGTCTTGCTTGTGTACGTCGCTGCCCATTGTTACCTCACTTGCGGCAAAGATCTTCTTGGCCGGCTGCGGTCCGGCAATCGAGGCAAACCGGCAGGGCGGTCGAGCGTGCACGGGTGGCAGCCCTATTTGGCCCTGTACTGGTTCTACCTCTATTTACATTTAAGCGCGAAACCTACTATAATGGGGCGCACAGATATCAGACAGAAATAAGACACACTGGTTCCCGACCGGCACACCCGCGTCGGGGTTGACCAATCACTCTAGCCGCAGCGGCCTCTTTCTAGAAGGGCTGGTTCGCCATGGAGCATGACGTGCCGTTTGGCCGGTGGCTCCGGCAGCGCCGCAAGGCGCTCGACGTGACGCAATGGGAACTTGCAGAGCAGATCGGGTGCACAGGCAGTACGATCCAGAAGATTGAAGAGGGCAAGCGCCGCCCATCGCGGCAGGTGGCTGCGCTGCTCGCCGATTACCTGAAAGTTCCCCCCGAGGAGCGCGAGGCGTTCGTCCTGTGGTCCAGACTGGGGCCGGAGGGCGACCATCCGGCCACTCCCACGGCCACCCTGCAGCCGCGCACCGCGCACGCTCCGGGCGAGCCTGTGCAACAGCAGCCGCCCGCGAACCTGCCTGCTCCCCTGACCCCACTCATTGGGCGCGAGACCGAGGTAGAGAAGCTGCGAGAGTACCTGTCGCAGCCCGAAGTACGTCTGCTGACCCTCACCGGCGCCCCCGGAATCGGCAAGACCCGCCTGAGCATCGAAGCCGCGGCGCAAAGCCGTCCTTACTTCGAGGGCGGGGTGTACTTCGCGGGCCTCGCCGGGGTCGGCAGTCCCGATCTGGTGGTGCCCGCGATCGCCCAGGCGCTGGAGGTGCAGCAGAGCGGCGGCGAAGGTGTGAACGCGGCTATCAGGCGGCGCATAGGCGGCAGGTGCGCGCTGGTCGTGCTGGACAACTTCGAGCAGGTGCTCGACGCTACTCCCCGGGTGCTCGAATTGCTGGAAGCCTGCCCCACGCTGAAGGTGATGGTCACCAGCCGCGAGCCGCTGCACGTACACGGCGAGTGGCGGTTCATCGTGCCTCCGCTGGAGCTGCCGGACCTGCGCGGCTCGCGCGGCCTCGACCTGGACGTGCTGGCGGAGGTGGCTTCGGTGGCGCTCTTCACCCAGAGGGCGGTTGCCGTGAAGCCCGACTTCGCCCTCACGCCGCAAAACGCCGATATCGTGGCCGCCATCTGCACCGGGCTTGACGGGCTGCCGCTGGCTATCGAGCTTGCGGCCGCTCGCACCGCGCATCTCACGCCCGGCGAGATACTGTCGCTACTGGACGACCGCCTGAGCCTGCTGGGTTCCGGCTCGCGCCACCTCCCGGCCCGGCAGCGAACGCTGCGGGGGGCCATCGACTGGAGCTACGATCTGCTGGAGGAGGGCGAGCGCACCCTGCTGCGCAGGCTGGCTGTCTTCGCCGGAAGCTGCACGTATGAGGCGGCGCGCAGGGTGTGCGAGCGCGAAGGGGCCGCGCCCTTCGAGGTTATCGAGGGGTTGGCGTCGCTGCTGGACAAGAGCCTGCTGCAGCAGAGGGCCGGGGAGGCAGGAGAGGCAGGAGAGGCAGGGGAGGCAGGAGAGCCGCGCTACGAGATGCTCGGCATGGTCCGCGAGTACGCGCTGGAGCGCCTGCGCGAGAGCGGAGAGGAGCAGGAGACCCTCCGCCTGCACGCGGAGTACTTCGCCGCGCTGGTCGAGGCCGCTGAGGCGGAGCTTGAGGGGCCGCGGCAGGCAGCGCTCATGGAACGGCTGGAGAGCGAGCACGACAACCTGCAGGCCGCGCTCGACTGGGCTATTGCCGGGGGCAACGCCGCCCTGGCCCTGCAGCTGGCGGGGTCGCTGGCGCAGTTCTGGAGCGCGCGCGGCTACCTGAGCGAGGGACGCAGATGGCTCGAGCTGGCGCTGTCCGTGTGGGCCGCGGATGACGGCACGCCTCAGCGTGCCAGAGCTCTCATCGGCGCGGGGCTGCTGGCGGCCCGGCAGGGTGACTACGCCCACGCGCTGGCCATGTACGAGCAGGGGCTGGCGATCTACCGAGCGCTGGACGACAGGCGGGGCATGGCCCGGACGCTGGTCAGGTTGGGCGCCGCGGCCAACGAGCAGGGCGACTTCGACAAGGCGGACCTCTACTACAGGGAGAGCCTCGAGCTTTTCAGGGCGACAGACGATAAGGTGAGCATCGCGGGCATCCTGAACAACCTGGGCAACCAGGAGATACTCAGGGGCAACGTGGAGGAGGCGTACTCGCTGTATTCCGAAAGCCTGCAGATGGCCCGCGAGATGGGCAACAAGCTCAAAGCGACAGTGGCGCTGCTCAACCTGGGCAGGCTGGCGCTGTACCACCGTTTGGACTACGACGCCGCCGTCGCCCACCTGGAAGAGAGCCTGGCTATGTATCGCGAGCTTGGCAGCAAGGGGGGTATAGCGGCCACGCTGTACCAACTCGGGCAGGCCATGCTCTACCGGGGCGACTACGCGCGGGCGCAGGCATACTACGAGGAGAGCCTGGCCCTGTGCGAGCAACTGAACGAAAAGCCGGGCATCGCCGCGACGCGCCTGGGCCTCGGGTTCACGGCGCTACGGCAGGGCAACTTCGAGAAGGCCCGGGCGCTGTTGAGCGAGAACCTGGCCCTGTACCGCGAGCTGAACATGAAGTTCGGCGTCATGGAGAACCTGGAAGGGCTGGCCGGCCTTGCCGCGATGGACGGAGACGCGCACGTGGCGGCCCGCCTGTTTGGGGTCGGGGAAGCCTTACGCGAAGGCGGCGGAATGCAGATCTCGCCCGTTCACACCGCGCTGCTCGCTCCGTGGGTGGAGCAGGCACGCGCACGGCTCGGCCCTGAGGCTTTCGCGTTCGAGTGGGCCGCGGGCCGAGCTATGACAGTGGGCGAGGCTGTGCAACTCGCCTTGCGAGCAGACGCCATCGCCCGGTAGGCAAAGCAGACGTGGAGCGGTGCAAAGTAGGAGGAGCTAATGATCCCGGACAGCATCAGGGAGCGCCTGGACGAGCGCGAAATCGAGTTCCTGGAGATGGCGCTCGAGGTATACGCCGAGCGGGGCGGTGACGACAATCTAATGGCGGGGAGTATCGCCCGCTCGCTGAAGTGGCGGATCACCCCGGCTGAACTGAACAAGTTCGTGCGGAGGCTGCACAGCCGGGGGTTCGTTCTAAGCCCAAAGACGGTGGCTGGCGGGCCATCGTTCCGTCTCGACCCGTCAATCACAGGCGCCGAGTAGCCCGGCGCCCTCGCGGTCCTGAGTACCTGCCGAGGCGCTCCGAGAGCCCCTCCGGCGCGCCGAGGATTCTGTCAGCATTCGGTAACCCACATATACCCTGACGTCAACCTCAGGTCAGCAGAATATGATCGAGGGAGTCTACTTTTTCTGCGGAACGGTTGGCTCTCCGAGTGCCGGGTGCCCTAGCGTTGTGCCTATATGCCGGGGGTTGCCTTCATTTCACCTGTTCGACGACTGAGTAAGCAACTCAGGCGGATGTCGTAGCACCAACCGGGCTGCCGCCACTCCGGAGCGAGGGAGGGCAGTATGAGCGCGAATGCGAATCTCGAGCAGGTACCGTCGCGACGTACAGTCAATCGAGTGCGCCCGCGACGCGTGGTCAGGCGCGTGGACCCGGAAGTGTCGTTTGCGGAAGAATTGCTGCCTGCATGGGTTGTATGGTTGCTATGGGTGTCTGCAACGGCGCTGGGTGGAGCGATCGCCGCACTGGCAGTCTGGTCATACGAACTGATGGAGGGACTCGCTCTACCTGCGCCTCAGGTGCTGGTTGCCGGCCTTGTCGGCGCCGTCCTTGCCGCGATAGGTACGCAGTTGGCTGTGCTGAACTATACCGGCATCGAGGTACGCCCCGTGAAGTGGGTAGCGGCGAGCGGCCTGGGTGCCGCGCTCAGCATTTTGCCGGTCGCTGCCCTGGCCTTTTTCTGGTCGACCGGCTCGTACTTCGGCGATCCGGACAGCGCGCAGCGCACCATGAGCGAAGCAGCCGCGTCCGGCATCCTTAACTCACTACTGTACGCGCTGCCGGCCGCTGCATGGGGTGCCCTGCTCGGCGCCGTAGGCGGCCTGATCATGGGCGTCGTGCAATGGTTCATGCTCTCCGAGCAGGCAGTGAACGCCCAGCGCTGGCTGTGGGTGAGCGTTGCGGCGGGCACAGCAGCAGGTACGGTCGGGCTCTACGTGGCCTACCTGGGCGCGGTGCTCGAGGCAGCGGAAGGGGAGGTATTCACGGTGTACCTGCCCTGGAGCATATTCGCCGGCTCGCTGATAGTCGGTGGGCTGACGGGGCTGGTGGCCTGCTCAATGCGGCAAGCCTCTCAGGCGGAGCGGGCCGGCTAAGCTGTGTCTTTGCCTGTCTAGGGCCGCGTTCGCTGCCGTTTGGGGCGCACGTCCAGCCCGAACTGCCGCAGCCACGACAGGTCGAGCGTCCACTCGTGCTGCGAGCGGCGCGACCATTGCTCGAACTGCGCGTCGAGGTACAATTCGACGTCCTCCATGCTCCAGCCGTTGACCCGGGCGAGATGGGCGCGGGCCTGCGCTCCACGTCCGGTGCTCGCCGCGTAGCCCATGTGCTTGGCCTCGTGGCACGCCGGGCAC
>DASTEB010000437.1:0-6527 GCA_035710025.1 Chloroflexia bacterium | reverse complement strand
GTGCCCGTGCCGAAGTTGACCTGGGCCGACGACACGCCCTCCATGTCGCCCAGCGACTTCTCGATGCTCATAGCGCAGTCGGCGCAGTCCATCCCGCTCAGGGTGAGCTTTTCGGTTATGTGGTTGTCGGTGTGTGTGGTGGCCATGTGTATCTCGCTCTAGTTGGTGTTGGCGGCTGCTTCCTCGCGTACGTGCTGCAGGCACACTTCGAGCAGCGAGCCGATGTGCGCGTCGTCCAGGGTGTGGTACACGATCTTGCCCTCGCGGCGGCTCCTCACGAGGCGCAGGCGGCGCAATACGCGCAGGTGCTGCGAGACTGCCGACTCGCTGATGCCCGCTATGGCCGCGAGGTCGCATGTACAAAGCTCCTGGTGGAGCAGGCTGTACACGATGCGGGCGCGGCTCGGGTCGGCCAGCGCGGCAAAGATGGCCGCGAGCGAGTCGTACTCGACGGGAGGGAGGAGCAGGGCATGGCCGAGCAGCACGCGGTCGGGGTGGACGCAGCGCACCTCGCAGGTATCGCCGTCTGCCTCGGGCAGCGTGACTGTGGTCGTGCGGTGGGTCTCGCCTGAAGGCATCGTACTCCCCCTGAACAATTTAGCAGTTACTTAATCGTTACAACAATTATACCACACCCTCCCCCGTGCACAAGTCCCAGTGGGTATTACGGTTTCACACAAAGGCGCAAAGGCCGCAAAGATTGCTATTGTTTAGCCACGAAGAATACGAGGTAGCACGAAGGTCACGAAGGGTTTTGTGTGGCAGGCACCCGGGCTAGCCGGAATACCATGCCCCGGCAATAATCTCCGCGTTACCTGTGCGATCTCTGCGTCTCTGCGTTTCAATAGATACTTTGCGGCCTTTGCGCCTTTGTGTGAAAGTAAAAGAACTTCCGTGGCCTCCCCGTTCAGGGATGTGCAAAACCGCCTCGGAGGGTGAGAGCGGGGGTAA
The DNA here is from genome assembly GCA_035710025.1 of Chloroflexia bacterium. GTDB lineage: Bacteria > Chloroflexota > Chloroflexia > QHBQ01 > JADMIH01 > JADMIH01. The sequence continues at coordinate 5,576 of DASTEB010000437.1, read as the reverse complement.
CATCCCTACACTTCCGGCCTATGCTGCCGGGTCAGTAGGTGGTTGACGGGGCAGCGCCGGGGTATACTTAACCTCACAGGGGAAGGGGCAGGGAGATGCGCGCAGATTGGGCACTGTTCGCGTTGTTGGGTGTGTTGTGGGTAGCGGCAGGGGGATTACCGTGGAGAAGGATGAGCAGGCGTAAATGACCACCAACACAAAGAGTGCGGTAAACTTGCTCGACGCCGAGGCGGTGAGGCGCGCCCTCACCCGCATCGCGCACGAGATACTGGAGCATAATGGCGGGGCCGAGGGCCTGCTGCTGCTCGGCGTGCGCACGCGCGGCAAGCCGATAGCCCAGCGCATCGCCTTGCTCATCAAGCGCTTCGAGGGCACCGACGTGCCCGTGTACGAGCTTGACGTCACGCCTTACCGCGACGACCGCCCCGGCGACCGCGGACGCAGTGACTCGTCAGAGCCCCCGGCCGACTTCGAGGTCACCGGGCGCAAGATCGTGCTGGTGGACGACGTGTTCTACACCGGGCGCACCGTGCGCGCGGCTATAGACGCCATAATGGACCGGGGCCGCCCCGACAACATCCAGCTTGCCGTGCTGGTGGACCGCGGCCACCGCGAGCTGCCCATCCGCGCCGATTACGTGGGCAAGAACGTGCCCACCTCGCGCTCCGAGCGCATCAAGGTGCGCCTGAAGGAGATAGACGGGGTGGACGAGGTAGTGTTGGTGCGGCTCGCATAAAACGTATTGGGGCAACAACGAAGGGGCCAGGCATCGCGTCATGCGGTTGCCTGGCCCCTTCTTCCATTCTTGCTGAGCAAGTGCGGCTAGTCGCTCACCCGCCGGATGTTCGCGCCCAGCGCCGCCAGCCTGTGCTCGATGGCCTCGTAGCCCCGGTCGATCTGCTGGACGTTCTGGATCACGCTGGTGCCATCGGCGCACAGCGCGGCCTGCAAGAGCGCCATGCCTGCGCGGATGTCGGGGCTGGTGATCTCCTCGCCGTGCAGCTTCGACTTGCCAACCACCACCGCCCGGTGAGGGTCGCACAGCACGATGCGCGCGCCCATGCCGATCAGCCGGTCCACGAAGTACAGGCGGCTCTCGAACATCTTCTCGAACATCAGCACAGTGCCCTCAGACTGCGTCGCGACCACCAGCGCGATGCTCATCAGGTCGGTGGGGAAGGCGGGCCAGATGCCGTCGTCAATCTTCGGCACCGCCTCGTGTACGTCGTAGGCCACGCGCAGGTCCTGCCCGCCCGGCACGACGATGTCCTCGCCCTCGAAGCGCATGTCCACGCCCAGCCTGCCGTATACCAGCCGCACCATGCGCATGTGCTCGGGTACGGCCTTGCGGATGCGCAGCTCGCCGCCCGTCACCGCGGCCAGACCGATGAAGCTGCCCACCTCGATGTGGTCCGAGATGATGGTGTGCTCGCCCCCGTGCAGCGACGTCACGCCCTTGATAAAGAGCGTGTTCGAGCCGATTCCCTGGATGTCGGCGCCCAGTGTATTGAGCATATGGCAAAGGTCCTGCACGTGGGGCTCGGACGCTGCGTTATAGATGCAAGTGTCGCCCTCGGCGAGCACGGCCGCCAGTATGCCCTGCTCGGTGCCGGTCACGCTCGCCTCGTCGAGGAAGATATCGCACCCGCGCAGCCGCTCGGCGGCCATCTCATAGTGCTCGTCGTGTACGTCCACTCTCGCCCCGAGGGATTGCAGGGCCAGCAGATGCGTGTCGATGCGGCGGCGGCCGATGGCGTCGCCACCCGGCTGCCCGATCACCGCGTGGCCCGTGCGCGCGAGCAGAGGCCCCGCGAACAGCAGCGACCCCCTCACCTTCGAGCCGAGCGACTGGTCGGGCTGCTGCGCGACCTGCCTCGCCTGGAGCGTGACGGTGTGCCTGGTCGCCAGGGCCGAGTCCTCAACCTCCACGCCCATGCCGCGCAGCATATTGAGCAGCGTGCGCACGTCGGCGATGTTGGGCACGTTGTGCAGGGTGATAGGCTCTTCGGTGAGCAGGCAGGCAGCGAGTATAGGTTGGGCCGAGTTCTTGTTGCCGGCGGGCGTGATCTCCCCGCTCAGGGGGCGCCCACCTTCGACTATGAAGCGTTCCATTGGTCTCCGGGGTCTTGAGAATTTGTGATTATGAGGAGCGTGATGCGTGATGCGTGAGCTTATCCGAGCCGGGTAGTGCGGGTAAACCGTAGTGCTCAGGAGAGTTCACGCATCACGCATCACGCATCATGCATCACGCTACCGTGTCGCCGTCAGTGCAAGGCTGTAGTACAGTGTGCGATCGGGGGTGGGGGCTTTGAGCGTGAGCCAGTTCATGCCCGGGTGTAGCTCGTTGCCGGTGAGCACCACCGACACGGTTGCGGTGTTGCCCGATGCCGGGCTCGCCTGCACGGGGCGGTCGCCAAGCTCGAGGGCGGGCGTGCCGCCTTCGGGCGCATCTCCCCGCGCCACGACGTAGCGCGAAAGGGCCGCCAGCGCGTGCGCGGTCATGCCGGGGGTCGCCCAGCCCGCGCCCTGCCGGGCCTCCATCAGCGCCCGTGCGTATTCGGCCGCCGCGGCATCGTAGTCGGGCAGGTCGGTCGGCCGCGCCGCGAGCGCGGGCAGCGTGCGCTGGGCCTCCAGCACAGCCTCGAGCATCGCGGGCGTTACCTCGGCGGCCTGCGGCGCGCTGCGCATCATGTGGTTCACCACGGCCAGCGCGTCGGCGCTGTTGCCTGACTGCCACAGGGCAAGGGCCAGCCACGCCTCTCCGTCGGGAGTCAGCCCTCCTTCGTGCCCGCCCGCGTGCACCATCATCGGGCGCACTACCTCGGCCGGGACCGGGCGGTGCACAGCCAGCACGTACATGCCGAAGGCGCGCTCGTCCAGCGCGGCGGCTCCTGCCTTCGGGTCCGCTGGCCTCGCCATCTCGGATGCGAGGTAGGTCAGCGCGCGGTTGACGGCCGTGAGGTCGGGCTGGACCGCCTGCACGCCGGGCGGCGAATAAGCGCCCATGCGCTGCAGGGCCAGCAGCACTTCTCCGGTGTGACCTACGCTGCTCGGGCCATCGGGCGAGGCGGCGCTGCCCCAGCCGCCGTCGGCTCGCTGCGCCGAGTAGATCTGCTGCAGGAGCACAGCCCGCTCGACCGTGCTCAGGGCCGCGCTCTCGGGCACCTCGGCGTTGAGCCGTGCGTAGGCAGAGGCCACAGAAGCCACGCCGCTCAGCCGCGCAGCCGCGCTCGATATGCTGCTCTCCGAAGGGGAGGCCGCGGCTGCCGCCAGCGCGGGCAGCATCGAGGTAGAAGCGTGTATCTCAAGGCGCACCGTCTCGGCCGCGAGGCCGGAAGGCACGGACACACCGACCGTGCGCTCGCCGGTCATCACGCCCGCGGTGTAGGTGAAGTCGGTGCGTGGGCCTGCGACGGCACGCACCGTGGCGGTCCACAGCCCTGCCGTGCGCGACGAGGGCATGAACGCGAAGCCGATGCGCCCCTCGCCGCCCTGCGCCGAAACCACGCGCCAGCTAAGTCGGCGCCACTCACCGGCGGGAACCTCCAGCGGCTGGGACGACCCGCTCACCACCCGTACCGAGCCCTGCTCGACCGTGCGCACGCCCGAGGAGAACATGTTGGGGGCGGGGTTGTGTACGGTCGTCCAGATGGTCGCCGCCTCGCCCACGGTAGCCGAGTGCGCGGGCGGACCTTGCACCCACGGCCCCGGCTCGACGCGCAGCACGCTCCACGAACGGGCACGCGCCCCGTCCGGCGTGACTGCCTCGGACATGACGTACCACAGGCCCGGGCCGTTGGGCGCCTGCAGCGTGTGGGTGATCGCCCCGCTCGAAGTGATCGCCAGCGACGGCTCCCACGGCTGGGGTCCTTCGGGCAGCGCGCCCGACACCCGCCGCATCCACAACGTCGCGCCTCCCGACACGGCCCTGCCGTCCAGGTCGGTGAACGCGAGCCGCACGGGGAAATCGGCCCCGGCAGTAACCGTCTCGGGCGCGACCACGCGCAGGATCGCCTCGGAGTCCAGCCCCGGCACGAGACGAAGCGTGCGCGAGCCTTCCCGGCCCGCGGCCTGCACCGTGAGCGTGCCGCCCGAGAAGCGCTGTGGGATCTCTATCGTGGCGTCCACCAGGCGGGCCAAGTCGAGCGAGTAGGCAAGTTGTTCGCCCGACGCCGATCGCACCGTCACGAGCACGTCGCCCGCCGCGGTCCAATCGTCGAGCAGCACCACGCGCACCTTGAAGGGCGCGTCGCCCATGGGCCGCGCCACCACCGCCACGTTCAGATCGGGGGCCACAAGCTGCGTCATGCCCGTCTGGGCCAGGCTCTGCGAAGTGAGGTCGACGTAGTGCAGAGCTGTGCCGCTCAGGCTGCCCTTGCTCGCCTCGACCGCCAGCGCGAGCGCAGGCTCGTTGAACCGGGTGAACCACCCGGGCATCGGCGCGACCAGCGTCACGCGCCCGTCGGCGTCGGTCGTACCCGTGACAGGCTCGGCGGCCCACGTATCGCCGGCGATGATCAGGCTGGCCGTAACTACCGCCCCGGCCGCGGGAACGCCCGCCGTGCCGAGCACACTGACGGTGCGGGTGATGGTCGTGTCGTCCATAACGGACGGGCCAGGCACCACGTACACGCTCAGGCTCTCCTCGGCCCGCTCGACCACGGCCAGTGGGAAATCGTGCTGAGCGCCCGCCGCCCGCACGCGGACGGTGTACTGCCCCGCCTGCGCTCCGGCCGACAGCGGGAAGATGCCGCCCACCGCACCCACTGAGTCGGGCTTGAGGGTGAGCGAGGAGACCGCCGCGCCGCCGGGCGCAAGCAGCACCACCGATACCTCTTGCTCGGCTACCGGCGTCGCCGGGGCGGTCGTGCCGGGGCGCAGTATGGCGCGGAAGTTGACCGTCTCGCCGGGCCGGTAGGCTGGCAGGTCGGTCACCAGCGCGGCGGCGAGGTCGCCGGGCGCCGGGGCGTCCCAGCGTGCGCCCTCCGGCACAAGCATTGCGGCCGTGTGCCCTGCCGGGTCACGCGCCACGGCGAGGGCCGCGCCCACAGAGGCAGTGGTAGGCTGCCACAGGCCGAACTCGTTGGTCGGCCCCTTCTCGAGGAGCGCGCCGCTCGGAGCGGACAACGACACTTCGGCCCCGGCCCACGCCCGCCCGGCCGCATCCGTGGCCCACAGGGGCGAGCCTTCGCCGGTGAAGGTTAGCGCGTGGTCGCTCACGGCCAGCAGCGCCCAGTCGGTCGTGTAGGCGGTGCCCTGTGCGGCGGATGTCACAACGACGAGGTACAGCCCGGCAGGCAGCGCGCCGAGCGACACCGCGTCCTCGGTGCCGGCGGGGTCGTACGACACAGCGTGTACCTTTTGTAAGCTCTCAGGGAACCCCGCTGGCATAGCCGAGGGCCAACCCGCCGCGCCCGCGCCCAGGGCCGACAGCAGCTCGGCGGGCAGGGAGTACACGTCGAAGTTGAGCGGGCCAAGCGTGGCGGCGCCCGAGCCGAGCGCCTGGAAGCGCACAGGCACGTCGCCCGCCGCGGCCGCCAGAATACGCCCGTCGAGCAGGCGCACACGCGGCACGG
>DASTEB010000436.1:0-3810 GCA_035710025.1 Chloroflexia bacterium | reverse complement strand
GGTGTCGGCGCTAGTGGCGGCGGTGGGGCCTGCTGGCGGCCTGCGGGGAGAGTACCGCGCCGGGCTGTTCGAGGTGGACGAAGCGGCGGTGCCGGGCGTGCTGCCCTCGGTGCAGCCGCGCGTGCTGCTGCTGAACAACCTCTTCCGCGACCAACTTGACCGCTACGGCGAGCTTGACGCCATCTACTCCAGGTGGAAAGCGGCTCTGCCCCGCTTGCGGCCCGGCTCGACCCTCGCGCTCAACGCCGACGACCCTGCTATCGCGGGGCTGGCGATCACGCTCGGCCTGCGGGCTAAGACGGTGACGTTCGGCATCGAGGACGACCGCCATACGCTGGAGGCGCTGCCCCACGCAGCCGACTCGATCTCCTGCCCGCGCTGCAACAGCCGCCTACAGTACAGCCTCATCCTGCTCAGCCACCTGGGCCACTGGCGCTGCCCGGAGTGCGGCCTGGCGCGTCCTTCTCCAGACGTCGCGGCAACGAAGGTGAGGCTGAACGGCACCGAGAGCAGCGCCGTTTCGCTGCGCACGCCGCGGGGTGAGCTTGACATAACGGTACAGGTGCCGGGGCTGTACAACGTTTACAACGCGCTCGGCGCGGTGACTGCTGCGCTGTCGTTCGGGGTGTCGCTCGACACAATTAAGAGGGGGCTTGAGAGCTTTACCGCGGCGTTCGGGCGGATCGAGCGCGTAACCATTCCGGGCGAAAGCGGGCGATCGCTGCTGATGGCGCTGGTGAAGAACCCGGTGGGCTTCAACGAAGTGCTGCGCATGCTCTTCCCCATGGCGGGCGCGGAAGGGGAGGAGCACGAGCCGCCTCGCCATCTGCTGATAATCATCAACGACCTGATTGCCGACGGGCGCGACGTGTCGTGGTTGTGGGACGTTGACTTCGAGGTGCTCACGATGTCGCCTCAACCGCTGGGTCGGGTGCAGGTGTCGGGCATACGCGCTGCTGACATGGCGGTCCGCCTCAAGTACGCAGGCATCGAGCCGGAAATGGTGAGCGTTGACGAGTCGCTGGGCGGGGCGCTGGACGAGGCGGTCGCGGCGCTGCCGCCGGGGCAGACGCTGTACGTGCTGCCCACCTACACGGCAATGCTGGCGTTCCGCGAGATGCTGCACGAGCGCGGCTGGGTGAGCAGCCGCTTCTGGGAAGACTGAAGCCATGGACCTGCGTATCGCTTTCCTCTACCCCGAATTGATGAACATCTACGGCGACCGGGGCAACATCCTTGCCCTGAGCCGCCGGGCGCAGTGGCGCGGCATCGAGGTGCAGGTTGACATGGTGTCAATCGGCACGGACATCGAACCCGAGTACTACGACTTCTACTTCTTCGGCGGCGGGCAGGACAAGCAGCAGATCGCGGTGTCGCACGACCTGCAGGGCCGCAAGGGCGACGCGCTGAAAGAGGCGGTGGAGCGCGGCGCGGTGGTGTTGAGCGTGTGCGGTGGCTACCAGCTTCTGGGCAAGTATTACCGCCCGTTCGACTCTGACGACCTCCCGGGCATCGGCCTGTTCGACGCGCACACCGACGCTGGCGACAAGCGCTACATCGGCAACGTGCTGATCGAGAGCAACCTGCCGGGCGTGGGCCGGATCGTAGCGTTCGAAAACCACTCGGGCAAGACATACCTGGGCCCGGGCTGCAAGCCGCTTGGGCGGTCGCTCATCGGTGGGGGCAACAACGGCGAAGACGGCACCGAGGGCGCGGTGTATAAGACCGCGTACGGCTGTTACCTGCACGGCTCGCTACTGCCCAAGAACCCCCGGCTGGCCGACCTGCTGCTGCGCCAGGCGCTGCGCCGCCGCCACGGCGACGTGGAACTCGCCCCCCTGGACGACGCCCTCGAAGAGCGCGCCCACGCCTCGGCCACGCGCCGAGCCCGAGAGACACACTAGCGGCAGGGCACTCGGGCGTCGCGCCACAGTGTACGGTAGTGGAGCGCTCGCCGCCTTCCTTCGCAAGCATTAGTGCGGACCTGTTGCCGCAAGCTGCCTTCCCTGCAACCAGGAGCCAATAGCAGAGTCGATACGCTCAGGCGACCGTGCTCCCTTATCCTTCGGTTCGCATCACAATTACCCCTCGCAGGGTCTTGACAGTCAATATGCCTTGACGTATGTATAGTAGCACTTTGGCGGAAGCTAGCCGACCGGTATGCAAGGCGGCTAATGGTGGAACGTGACTTCAGAAAGGAGGACAGATCATGACCACCAATGAGCGCGGACAGGTCACCCGTAATCCCGCCGAGGTGTACGACGAAGTCTTCGTCCCGGCAGCGCTGCAACAGTGGGCCGAGCGCGTGGCAGATGCGGCAAAGCTTCAGCGCGGCCAGCGCGTGCTCGACGTAGCATGCGGCACCGGAGTCCTGACGCGTGCCGTGGCGGAGCGCGTTGGGCCGGAGGGAGCGGTCGTGGGCCTTGACCGCAACGAAGGGATGCTTGCCGTAGCCAGGCGGAACGCACCCGACATTGAGTGGCGGCAGGGCAACGTCGAGGCTATGTCGTTTGAGAGCCGGAGCTTTGATGCCGTCGTCAGCCAGTTTGGCCTCATATTCTTTGCGAATCGGCGTGCCGTCGATGAAATGACGCGAGTGTTACGCCCGGGAGGGCATCTTGCGGTTGCAGTCTGGAGCCGGCTGGAAGATTCACCAGGTTACGCCGCCTTCACGGACCTGTTGCAGCGTCGTGTTAGCGCTCAGGCTGCAGACGAGGAACGTGCGGCGTTCGCTCTGGGCGATCCTCAGCTCCTTCGCTCGCACTTTGAGGGTGCAGCTTTGTCCGACCTGAAGATCGAGACGATTGAGGGCACTGCTCGCTTCGACTCGATTCGCTCGATGGTCCTTGCCGAGGTGTACGGGTGGACACTCGGCGAGGTAATGGACGAAGCGCAGGTTGAGCAACTGCTTCAGGAAGCGGAGTCGGTCTTGCAGCCGTTTGTCACTGTAGATGGCACATTAGTCTTCCCGCTTTCCGCTAACATCTTGGCTGCGACCAAAGCCTGAGGCCGTCAACCTGAGGAGAGGGTCGAGCCGTGCATCAACCGGCAGGCCGCGGCCAGCGGGGCCCGCTTCGGCCAGGACGTGCAGGGGCTCGTCGACCGGCCGTTCGGCGAGCAACTGCCTGAAGGCGGCTGGGATTGCGCGGGACTGCCGAGCCGTCGGAACATGCCGCGCGCCTTGCGGCTGCTGGACCGGTTATATTCCGGGTATTCGGTACGGGCGTAGCGCATGTGCTTATCGGTGCCTCTCGCTACCTCGGACAGCCTGTCGGAAAGGCCGGTAAGTATATCGGACCGAGACAGAGATTCACTCGCACGTGTGGGAGCTTGCTGTTGAAAACAACCATGCTCAATTCCAATCTCGATGAGGACAGGGATGTGCACCACGATCATCCTCCTTCCGCGCCGCACCCGAGCGCCACGCCCGGCGAAATCATTACTTTCGGCACCTATCCACAGACTGCGGACGGCACCGACACGACGCCGGTAAGGTGGCGGGTGCTGCAAAACTCCGATAGTGAGCTGCTCATTTTGAGCGAGTCCATTTTGGACTGCAAGCGATATCACCGCGAGTACGTGGATACTACCTGGCGTGACTGCGATTTGCGGAGGTGGCTGAACGAGGAGTTCTACAATGCCGCGTTCACTGCCGCCGAGCAGGAACTCGTCAAGGCGACTCTTTGCACGGACAACGGAGAGGGTAGCCCGGACACGGAAGACAGGGTATTCTTACTCAGCGCTGCCGAGGCGAGGACACTAACCAATGTAGCCGGCAAGGATGTCTTCGACAGGGAGCGTCGTGCAGTA
>DASTEB010000435.1:0-3426 GCA_035710025.1 Chloroflexia bacterium | reverse complement strand
AGGTGCCGCACCCCGTCGCGCTGTCTCGTGAACAGCAGTGGCTGCAGCGTGCCCGCCATCAGCGCCAGCGCGGGCAGCGCGTAGAACGCCTCGACCGACACCAGAGCGGCGGGCGCGGCCGCCATCCCCGCCACCAGCAGCACCTTCCTGTATGTCCGCGGCAGGCCCACCAGCGTGGCGTACTCGCGCAGCCCCTGGAAGGTGAGCGCCATGAGCAGCAGCGTCGCGGGCAGCGCGCCCGACAGCAGCGACAGCCCGTACACCGGAGCGACCACCGCCCACACCTTCCACCGGGCGAACAGCACGCTCTCGCGCAGCCGCCCCAGGTCGAACCGCGTCACCACGAGCAGCGTCACAAGCGTCACGGCCAGCAGACCGAGCGCGGTCCACGCCACCGGCGGGAAGAGCGGGTTAGCGAACGGGTTGGCTATCATGGAGGTCATGGTAGGTGCTCCGCGCCCGCTGGACCAGCGTCACCGCCAGCCCCACGAGCACAACGCCAAGCGCCAGGGCCATCACGGGCAGGCCCGGCAAGAAGAAAGCAAACACTGCCGCGCCGCCCAATACCAGCATCCGGTCGGCCTTGGCCATCACGCCGCCGTACTGCCGCCGCCCACCGGCTGCCTTCGCCGCCGTGCCGAGGTAGCTCGACAACAGCATCACAACCAGCACCGCAGCGGCCAGCCGCACATCGGAGCCGGGAGCGAGCGCCGCGCCCACGAACAGGGCCACGTCGGACAGGCGGTCGCACATCTCATTCAGCACCTCGCCCCACGGTCGCGCAACGCCCAGGTCGCGGGCCACCAACCCATCCAGCGCGTTCAGGGCGATGCGCGCCATCGCGGCTGCTGGCACCACGAACAGCAGCCACAGCTCCCAGTTCGCGCCCCACAGCGCAAGCCCGCCGAGCGCCGACACGACTACCGCGCCCACCGTCAATACGTCGGGGTGGACCCGGCGGCGCACCAGCGCCCGCTCGATCCCGCCCAGCCCCCGCTGAAACGCGGGTTTCACGGCGTACAGTCCCATCGCGTTACCTCTCCTCTCCCTCGCAAACCAGACCGCGCACCGCCGCTTCCATCGCGGCGGTCGCCTCGGCGGGCCGGGTGCCCACCTCGAAATGGAGCGGCTCGCCGAACGTCACGCTCGCCTTGCCCCGGCGAGGCAGCGCCCGCCCCTTGGGCATCACGCCGAACAGCCCACCTACGTACACGGGCACCACGGGCACGCCCGTCTGCACGGCCACCAGCCCGGCGCCCGGCCTGAACCGGCCGATCTCGCCCGTGGTCGTGCGCGTACCTTCGGGGTACATCAGCACCGACCACCCGGCATCGAGCAGCTCTTCGCAGTGCTCCAGCGCTCTGTGCGCCGAGCCTTCCCGGTTGAATGGGAAAGCGTTCAGCGCCAGCGCCACGAACCCGCCGAGCAGCGGGCTTCGGAAGAAATAATCGGCGGCAGCGGCGATAGTCATGCGCTCTCGCAGGCCGGAGGGCAGAGCGCGCAGTATGACGGGGCTGTCGAGGTGGCTGGTGTGGTTCGCCGCGAACAGCGCTGGGCCTGCCATGCCGTCGAGTCGTTCAAGCCCGTACACTCGAGTAGGCACCAGCAGATCGAGCAGGTCGAGGCCGGGGCGCTGCACCAGTTTGCGGGCGAAGCACGCCGCCGGGCTGAGAGGCCACGTCGGGGGTGCGGTCGCCCGGCGCAGACGGCCGGTCTGTGGGTAGGAAATCGACATCTGTATCCTCCTACCCCTACTCTACCCGCCCCCACCGCCCCCGTCGTCGGCAGGACAACCTAAATCGTGGAGATTGGCGCGCCGGGCGGGACTAGGTAGAATTACCTACCCCGGCAACAGCGCACCGGCACAAGCCCGCTGCTCGCTCTACTTAGCTGACCTGAGGATGAAGAAATGCAGTTGTGCTAGGATGCAGGCAAGAGACGCCATTTAAGTAGATGGAGATCTGAATGATTCTCACCAAAGAGCGGGATCCCAGGCTTGTTACTGTGCGTCGTGGCGGTACCCTGCAAGACGCCCATCATCACCTTCTTGCCTTATGGGCGGCCGATTGCGCGGAGCATGTACTGCACTTCTTCGAGCAAGCGCGACCCGGCGACGACCGTCCGCGCCGAGCGATCGAACTGGCGCGTGCCTGGGCGCGGGGTGAGGTTACGATGACCGTGTCCCGCACGGCCGCCGGTCACGCCATGGGCGCGGCCAGAGATCTGTCCGGCGCGGCAAGGGCAGCGGCTTACGCGGCAGGACAGGCCGCGGCGGTGGCTCATGTGGCGGCTCACGAGCTGGGCGCGGCGGCCTACGCGATCAGGGCTGTACGCGCGGCTGCCCCTGATGACGAGCGTGACGAGGCCGGTCGAGCGGAGTGCCGGTGGCAGCGCGCGCAGCTTGCCGAAGATATCCGGGAACTCGTGCTTGACGACCAGAGGTTGCGCAATCATGTGTGCTGGTTCGTATTCGATTGCTGACCGGCTCGCCCGGATGAATCACGATTGAGAATGACAGAACTAGAGCGCTTCCGAGAGCTTTTCTGGCAGGGATTTGGCGCACCCGCTCTGAAAACTGATTGGGGGCGGGACATTTACGCGGATGTTTATCCAGCAAGCGACAGCCTCGCCGGCCCACTGTATGCGATTTTCACATATGGCAATTGCGAGTATGTGTTTGCCCCCAACGAGACACGCTTTCCTGGTGTGCATGACGCGGACAGCTTCCTAAAAGAGTGTCTGGAGCTCGTTGAGGATTATCGCGGCCCCATTTTAGGCCATCAACCTCAGGACGAGATGGAGTACGCAGACAGAGAAGTCCTGCTTGCACAGGGCAACGTAATGGAGCAACTCGCGCGTCTGGCACATGCCATTCTCAAACAACAAGGGCACTGACGTACCATAGGCGTGGTGCGCCCAGATCGCCTTACCGCACAACAAGAGGGCACCCGCGTGGGTGCCCCTGCTTCTTACTGAAAGCCCTGCCGGGAGACTACACGCCGCCCAGCTTCCCGGCCACAACCTCCGCAACCATGTCCAGCGCGCGATCCAACCCGCCGGGGTCCTTGCCGCCGCCCTGGGCCATGTGCGGGGCGCCGCCGCCCCGGCCGCCGACGGCAGGGCTGATCTCCTTGATGATGTCGCCCGCGCGCACTCCTCGCTCGATTACGTCCTTCGTCACCATGGCGATCAGCTTCGGCTCGCCGTCTATCACGGCCCCCAGCACGACCACGCCCGAGCCTAGCTTGTCGCGCAGCTGGTCGCCCGCCTCGCGCAGGGCGTCCATGCTCGCCGCGCTGGTGCGCCCGGTCTGCACCTTCACGCCCGCCACCTCGCGCACCTGCTGGCTCATGCCGCCTGTCTCGCCCCTGGCGATCTGCCGCTCCAGCGCCTCGATGCGCTTGTTGGCCTCGCGCAACTGCTCTT
>DASTEB010000434.1:0-14438 GCA_035710025.1 Chloroflexia bacterium | reverse complement strand
CACCGGGCGTCTCGTAAAGGAAGGTGGCATGACCGAACCAGGTAATCTTCGTATCGCGGCCAAGGGTTGTCAAAGCACATACCTCCTCGTATCTGCGGAATTGGCCCATTATAAATGACAAAGGAGGGCGCCGCACGTGCGACACCCTCCCGTGTTGCCGGTATCGGCTGGGGATGCTTACGGCCTTGGCGGGTTGCAGTTGGGGAAGAAGGTGTTGGCCACGATCTTGGAGGTCTGCCCCCTTGTGAGTGGGTTGTTCGGCCGGAAGTATGGGCGGTTCTCCGTGTCGCACGGCTCGCCCTCCCCTCCGCAGGTGTACCCGCTCATCACTTCAGGGCGGTTCATCAGCAACCGCTCCACGAACAGCCAGAAGGTGTGGGTGGGCGGTACGTCGGTGAAGGTCTGCTGCGCTTCCGGAACGGCGTCCGAGAAGGCAGCGGCGTTGGACACGATCTTGGTCAGTTGGCCTCGCGTAGCGCCGCTGTTGGGCCGGAAGTAAGGCCTGTTCTGGTCGTCGCACGGCTCGTTGGGGTCGATGCCGCACGGGTAGCCAGCCATGACTTCGCGGTCGGCGAGCCGCTCGACCCACACCCAGAAGGTAGAGCCGTAGGGCACGTCGGTGAACGTCCACGTGCTCGGTGGGATCTCCTCATCGAAGCCTGCACTCTCGGACACGATCTTGGCGAGTTGTCCTCGTGTGACGTAGGCGTTGGGGCGGAAGTAGGGGTCGTCGTTGGTGTTACACGGCTCGCCCGCACCGCCGCACGGGTAGCCGGAGATGATGCCCTGACAGGCCAGGCAGCGCACGAACGGGTAGAAGGTGTTGGTGGGCGGCACGTCGGCGAAGGTGAGGGTGCAGGCGGTAGGCGTGGCGGTGGGTACCACGGGGGACGTAGCGGTGGCCATGACGGTGGGGGTGGCCGTAGCCTCGACCGTCGGCGTAGGCTCGCCGCACGGCACGATCGCGGGCGGGGTGCCCGGGGTGAAGCGGACGGACGTGCCGCTCTGCAGGATGCCGGGGTTGTTGAAGGCAAGCTCGATACCCTGCGTGCCGTTGTGGTCTTCGATACCGACGGTGGCGCTGTAGCCGTTGCCGTAGGGCGCGTCAACGTCCTGGTAGGCGAAGGTGATCCTGTTGGTGGTCTCCTCAAGCTGGATGGCGAAGGACATGGGCGCGCCGCCGCCGCCGATACCGCGCCACTCGATCACGAAGGTGCGGTTGGGCGCGCTGCCGGTAACGCCGTAGTAGGCCATACCGTACGTCCTCGGCTCGGCCGACAGGTCGTCCCAGTAGGGGTAGAGGGCGTTGTTGGGGTAGCGGTAGGAGGTCGAGTCGGACGTGGGGCCGGGGTTGGGGATCCAGGTGTTGACCCACATGCGCGAGTAGGTGAAGTCCATGAACGTCGCGTAGCCGTTGGTGCTGACGTTGATGGTGGAGTAGGTGCCGGTGTAGAACTGCACGGGGAAGGGCAGCGACACGGCGGCGTAGCCGTCTTCGCCGTCGGAGAAGGTGATCTGGGTGTCGCCGGCGATCCAGTTGAAGGCGGGCTTGTCCACCACGTAAGTGGCGTCGTGGGCCACGCCGAGGGTGAAGTTCTTGATCTGGCCGGAGCTGCCGACTGTGACGGTGTCGACCGCGGGACGGTAGCCGATGGCCGAGGCGCGGGCGGTGAGGGTGTAGGTGCCCGGCGGCAGCATGACCGAGTACATGCCCGCGGCGTCTGTGGTGACGGTCATGTTGGCCGGGGCGCCTATGGCCACGGTGCCGGCGATGGGATCGCAGGACCCGTTCTCGTAGAGCTGGCCCGACACCGGGTAGGTCGTCATGGGTGTGAGGTTGAAGTTGATGGTGGGGTTGGTGTCGCTGACGATGACCTGGCCGGTGAGAGTCTGCGGGTTGTAGGGGAACTTGGACGCGGTGATGTCGTAGGTGCCTGCCAGCAGGGTCATGCTGTAGGCGCCGGTGGCGTTGGTGGTGGCGGTGAAGGCCTGGCTGTCGGCCACTCGGACGGCGACGACCTGCGCGTCGTCAAGTGGTGTGGAGCCGGTGGTTACGTCGCCGTGCACGCGAGCGCCGTGGAGGGCCATGTCTACAGCGGCGTCGGCCTGAACGAGGCCGTAGCCGTAGACGTTATTGGGGCGAGTCCCCCAGGCAGCGCCCCAGAAGGTGGTGCGCTTGAGGATGCTCATGGCGTCGGCGTAGTTGAGGTTAGGCTGAGCATCGAGCAGGAGGAGGAGCACGCCGCTGACGTGAGGGGCGGCCATGGAGGTGCCGCTGTAATTGGCGTAGCCGCCGCCCGGGATGGAGGAGCGGACGCTGACGCCGGGGGCCACTACGTCGGGCTTGATGCCGCCGTCCCAGCAGGAGGGGCCGCGGCTGGAGAAGCTGGCGATGGTGTCGGTGGCGGTGCTGATGGCGCCCGTGCCGATGAGGAAGGGGTAGCCGCCGGGGGTGCCGACGGTGCCGACGGCGGGACCGGAGTTGCCGTTGGAGAATACGGGGAAGATGCCCGCGTCGAGCCAGGCCTGGGTGATGAGCCAGCTATCGGAGTTCCAGCACTCACTGTCGCCCCAGGAGTTGTTGATCACGTGGGGACGCTTGGAGGGATCGCGGTTCTGCTGGTTGAGGTCCCAGGGGGCGAGCATGAAGTCTTCGGCCTCGGTGATCTCTTCGTTGCCCGAGGAGCCGCCGTTGGGGAAGACTTTGGCCGCGATCCACTCTGCGTGGGGGGCGACGCCGATCTGGTTGGTGCCGGGGTCGCCGTCGTCGCCGAGGACGGTACCGGTGGTGTGGGTGCCGTGGCCGTCGTCGTCGTAGGGGACGTTCTGGCGGGGGGCGTCCTCGCGGGCGTCCCACCAGTTATAGTTGTGCTCGTAGCTGCCGCCGCCGAGGTTGCCGCGGTACTGGGCATTGACGGCGGGGTGGGTATAGTCGACGCCGGTGTCGATGGAGCCGAGGACGAGGCCGTCGCCCCTGTAGCCCATGGCCCAGACCTGGGGCGCGTGGACGCGGGCCACGCCAGGCTCGACGACGGCGGGGGCTTCGGCTTGAAGCTGCTGTGCCAGCGCGGCCGTTTCCGCGGCGGGGTTGCCGTGAAGCTCGTAGCGGGTCTCTTCGACCACGTAGGCTACGTCGTCGCGGGCGGCAAGCTCGGTTGCGGCCTGGAGGTTACCGCGCACGAATACTGCGTTGACGATGGTGTAGCCCTTGGCGCGCTGGATGTTGCCCGCGGCCTGCGCGGCGTCGATCTGCTGCATGAGGGCGGGCTGGGTGGCGAAGCGCACGGCCTCAAGCTGACGCAGGACGTACTCGCCCTTAGCGTTCCAGTCGGCGATGTCGTTCGATGTGTCGGCCTGGGCCTTCATGTAGACCATGTAGCCGAGGGTGGCGTCAGCGCCCTGGCGCTGGAACTGCTCTTTGAGCATGTAGCTCAACTTGGTTGCGGTGTCGATGCCGGGACGGCCCACCCACCAGTTTTCGCGCAGGGGGACGCCGTTGAGGGCGGGGTTGTCTGCTGCTTGCTGGCCTGCGGGGAGCGAAGCCGGCAGCGACGCCGGTGCTCCCGCCAGTGCGACGCTGCGCCCGGGGGCTACGCCCCACCAGGGGCCTACCCCTGCCAGAAGAAACAATACGAACAGGCCGACCCAAAATGAAATGCGCCGCATTACGCAACCTCCTTAGAATAGAGAACGACCATGTTGCTCCTTTCCTTTGCCTGGACGGGTCAGTGGACACTGGTCAGTGGTCAGTGGTCAATTTGGCGGGTGTCGCGCCACGAACGGTGACCCTGCAGGGGATTGGGCAAGATGCAAGAGAATGCAGCCCCCGCTGCGCTCATGCGCACTGACCACTGGACACTGGCCACTGACTTCGTTAAATGCCGATCGCGCCTCCGTAGTGGCGGCGCTCAGTGGCCGAGGCAGGTCAAGCGCCCGAGCGCCCAGGGGGCGTTGGCGCGGGAAGGTCGTTCGCCTTTGGCGGTTGTGAGTATAGTCCGGCCTGGTACACCGTGCCGGAAGTTGCCCCAGCCTACAGTGCGACGCGTGGTATGAACCGGTGCTGCTATGTGGTGTGACTTGCGAAAACGGCCGGCAGGGGGCGAAGCGCCGGGGCCCGAACCCGCTGCTGTGGTGCTCGGGTGGTTCGGGACGCGGCAGGGCTAAGCTCCGTCCAAGCGAGGTAATGGTAGCAAACGGCCATAACCGTGTCAAGGCGTGGAGGGCAAAAAGTGGGGCCGCCTCTCGCGAGTGGCGGCCCGGTAGCGCTCGGTGGAGCGCGCTGTTACTTGACGGACTGGCCCGGAGAGCAGTTGGGGAAGAACGTGTTGGCCACGATCTTCGATGTCTGGCCGCGGGTCAGCGGGGCGTTGGGCCGGAAGTAGGGGCGGTTGCTCGTATCGCACGGCTCGCCAGGGCCGCCGCAGTTGTACCCGCTCATCACGTCCGGGCGGTTGGCGAGCAGGCGCTCCACGAAGAGCCAGAAGGTGTGAGTGGGTGGTACGTCCGCGAAGGTCTGCTGAGTCGGCGGGATGGCGTCGTTGAAGCCCGCTGCGTTGGACACGATCTTGGTCAGCTGGCCGCGGGTCGCGCCCGCGCCGGGGCGGAAGTAAGGCCTGTTCTGGCCGTCGCACGGCTCGTTGGGGCCGCCGCACTGGTAGCCGGACATGACTTCCCGATCGGCAAGGCGCTCGACCCACACCCAGAAGGTAGAGCCGTAGGGCACATCGGCGAAGGTCCACTGCGAAGGCGGTATCTCCTCCTGGAAGCCGGCGGATTCGGACACGATCTTGGCGAGCTGGCCGCGGGTGACGTAGGCGTTGGGACGGAAGTAGGGGTTGAATGCGGGGTCGCAGGGCTCGCCGGGGCCACCGCACTGGTAGCCGGAGACGATGCCCTGGCACGCCAGGCAGCGGACGAACGGGTAGAACGTGTTGGTGGACGGTACGTCGGTGAACTGGATCTGGCAGCCCGGCAGCGGGCAGCCGCCGGTGTCGATGGTGACGTCGTCCAGGTTGATGTTGATGATGCCGGGGCCGTCGTGCGCCTCGAAGCGCAACTCGCGGGTGCCCCCGGCGAGGTTGGTGACGTTGATGGCGACGGGGGTATAGCCGGCGTCGTACTCGGTGTTGGCGTCAGTCACGCGGAAGACCTCGACGCCGCCCAGCGTGACGCGCATGTAGTCGGCCTCGCCGCGGCCCGAGTGGGCGCCTACCCAGACGTAGAAGCGCAGGGTGGTGGGGGAGGCCGGGAGGTTGACCTGCTGCGACACGAAAGCGTCCTCGGTCTCCTGTACGCCGCCGAACCAGGTCCAGAAGCTGCCGGTGCGCGGGCCCGCGGTGCCGCTGCCGCTACCGCAGGAGGGGATGTCGCAGATGGGGGTGCCGAAGTTGGTGGAGCCTTCTTCCCAGAAGGGGTTGGGGGCGCCTGCTTCGAAGCTGCCGTCCTGCACGGCCTGGCTCACGGGCACGCAGGTGGGGGTGGCGGTGGCGGTACGGGTGCGGGTGGGCGTGTTGCTCGGGCCGGTGGTGGCGGTGGGCGGTACGGAGGTCGAGGTGGCCGTAGCGGCGGGGGACGTGGCGGTGGCGGTAGCGGGTTGAGACGTGGAGGTGGCGGTGGCTGTGGGCGGTACGGCGGTGGGGGTGACGCTGCCCGGAGGGGTGGTGGGGGTGGCGGTGCCGCCGAAGGGGCCGGAGGGCAGGGGCCAAGCGTAGGCGCCGCGCCCGCGTGTGAACACCGCGAGTGTGGTGAAGCCGTGGTCTATGGACATGTCCCAGATCATGACGTTGGGCATGCCGGTCTGGAAGCGGTACCAGGTGGGCGTGGCCGCCGTGACGTCGTTGGTGTAGTACAGGCCCCAGTCGGTGCCCGCGAACACCTGCTGCGGGTAGCGCGGGTTGGCGAGGATGGAGTCGACGGGGATGTTGGGCAGGTTGCCCGACTTGTTGGCCCAGGTGAACGAGGCGCAGTCGGCCGTGCAGGTCACCTGGTACACGTGGCCGGGGGTGGCGGGGGTGTTCTGGTCGAAGCCGCCGACGGCCGCGTAGCCCACGAGGGGGTTGACCGGGTCGGTGGTCACGTCGAGGATGGGGCGGTTGGGCAGCACCGAGTTATTGCCGGTCACGTCGACCCAGGTGGCGGAGTTGGCGGTGCCCTGGCCCAGGCCGAAGCCGTACCAGAAGTTGCCGTCGTTGGTGCCGACCACCGCGGTGGTGGACATGGACACCGCGTAGCTCAGCTGGTTGATGATGGAGCGGTCGGCCAGGGTGTTCTTGGTGAGGTCGGGGGAGTTGGCGTACCAGGTAGAGCCGGGGGTGCCGCCCAGGATGGTCTCCCACACGCGGTAGCTACCCGCGATGAGGTGGGTGCAGCCTGTGGCGGGGCAGTCGTACTTGTAGATCTCGTAGGGGAAGACGAAGGAGCGGCGGTCGGCCGTCCAGCCGCCGGTGGCGCTGACCTGGGAGGAGAAGGGGCCGGCGGTTGTGACGCCGAGGTTGCCGTTCTGCGACTCCTGGTACCAGCGCTGGCCGAGCATCGGCTCGATGCGGGCGAACATGCCGTCGCCGCCGCGGCGCAGCTGCCACATGGCCTCGCCGTGGTTGCCGTCGGTCCACACGTACACGGGCGATCCGTTGTCCTGCGAGCCCGCGTTGATGCCGGGCTGGGGCGAGGTGGCGAAGTAGGGGGTGATGTCGCCGCCGTAGAACTCGATCGTGTTGAGCGAGTCGTTCAGCTGGGTGAAGGTGGGGGTGGCCGAGTCGGCGTTGGTGGTGAGGTAGACGCCGCCGTCATTGCCGGCGAGCATGACGGAGGAGGAGCCGGGCAGGTACTCGATGGCGTGCTGGTCGACGTGGGTGCGGCCGCCGTTGTACCCGCAGGTGACGTTGGTGTTGGTGTCGGCCCCGTTGGTCGATTTGAAGATGTCGATGGTGTCGACCCACACGACGTCGGGGTTGTTGGGGTCTACGTCGATGTGCTGGTTGTACCAGTTCTGGGTGCCTGTGCGGGCGCAGCCTGCCCAGTCGGTGGAGTTGTTGCCCAGGCCTGCGCGCTGCTCCCAGGTGACGCCCGCGTCGGTGGTGCGCCACACGCCGTACACGCCTCCCTGGTAGGTGCCGATGGCCTGCACGACGGCGTAGACGTAGTTGGGGTTGGAGGGGGCGACGGCGATGTCGACGCGGCCGAGCGGGTTGCCGCCCTGGTGGACGGGCACGCCGGAGCCCGTGCCGGCGGGCCAGCCGTTGTCGGGGCGCGAGGAGAGCTGCCAGCCTGTTGGGCAGCCGGAGGAGGGGACGGCGGCCTTGTAGATGCCGTTGGCCCCGTTCTCGGCCAGGTTGGACTGCACGGTGGTGCTGAAGCCGCGGGTGCCGACGGCGACGTACATGTCGGTGGTGGTGCCCATGTCGTTCAGCACGAGGCCGGTGACGTCCTGCCGCTGGGTGGTGTGGGCGTTGGTGAGGCAGGGGCCGGTCCAGGTGTCGCCGCCGTTGTAGGAGAGGAACAGGCCGGTCTTGGTGCCGGCGACGACTGTGCCCGGGTTGTTGGGGTCGGCTTCGACTTTGCCCACGGCCTGGTACTGGGGGAACTGGCCGGGGGGCTGGGGGTAGTACGGGGTGAAGACGTCGGCGCCTTTGACGGCCCAGGTGGCACCGGCGTCGGTGGACTTGAGGATGCCGACGGAGCCCATGGAGAAGGAGCCGTAGTTGAGATCGCCGGTGCCGACGTAGATGGTGTTGTGGTCGGAGGGGTCGATGGAGATGTCGTCGACGAGCACGGTGCTGATGAGGGGGTCGTCGGTGACGGGGGTGAAGGTGGTGGAGGCCGTGCAGCAGTTGGTGGTCTTCCACACGCCGCCGCCGACGGGGAGGATGTAGGCGACGTTGGGGGTGACGGGGTCGATCTCGATGTCGTTGACGCGGCCGGAGACGTGGCCGTAGGAATAGCAGTTGAGGCAGCCGTCGGACTGCATGGGTTTGGGGCCGAGGGCGGTCCAGGCGTTGGGGTCGAGGGCGAGGGGCGAGGCGCTGCCCTGGCGGGAATAGGTGACTGTACCGGCGGGCACGCGCCGCTCGACGTGGCGGTCCTGCTCGGCGGCCTGGAGGAGCCAGCGGGTGTCGATGCGCCCGGTGGGGTAGGACACGCGGTCGAGCCAGTAGTCTTCGATGCTCATGAGGGCGGCGCTCTCGCCGGTGGGCTTGCCCGGCTCGGCGGTATATTGCTCGGCCTCGCCCTTGACCAGGCCGCCGACGAGCGCAGGCTCTGCGCGTTGGTCCTGGAGGGTAGAGGGTTGGCGGCCCGCCAGCCACGCGGCGACGCCGGCCGCCACGAGAAGCGCGGCCAGCACAAGCAGCCGCCTTCTATCTGCTCCGATGATCATGGACTTTCCTTTCTCCTTCGCTTGCGGATAAGGTACAAGGGGTGACAGAGGCAGCTGTAAGCCACGTGGGGGTACTGGGGGTCGTGCCTAAGCCCACGCCCAGAGCGTCAATGTTCGGTTGTCCACAGTGGGGGTCGGGAGCCCACCCGCCCGACGGGCCGCCTTGCAGAATGGGCGGGCCGCGCTACGGGGCAGGCAGATCAAACGCACAGCGCCAAAGTAGGTCTATTCTACAGGCGCGCGAGAGGGGATGTCAATAGACAAAGGGCCCAAACTGCGGCCGCAGTAGTGCGGTGCGAACGGCAGGAAAAACGGGCAGTCCCACGAGCATGGGACTGTCCCCGCAACCGACTTTGCTCCTGCGAAGGTTTACGGCCGGAGCACCTCACAACCCGGCAAAAGGGTGTTCACCGTGATCTTCGCAGTTTGCCCTCTTGTGAGTTGATTGTTCGGCCGGAAGTAGGGCCTGTTTTCAGGGTCGCACGGCTCGCCAGGGCCGCCGCACGGGTAGCCTTCCATGACTCCAGGCCTGTTGAGCAGCAGCCGCTCGATGTACAGCCGGAACGTGCTGTTCGGCGGTGCGTCGGCGAAGGTGTGCTGTGTGTCGGGGATGGTGTCGTCGAAGCCCGCTGCGTTGCTCACGATCTTGGTCAACTGCCCGCGTGTCCCGCCGGAATACGGCCGGAAGTAAGGTCGGTTCTCGGAGTCGCACGGCTCGCCGGGTCCGCCGCACGGATAGCCACTCATCCAGCCGCGAGACGCCATAGGCTCGATGTAATTGTAGAAAGGATGGCCCGGCGCCACGTCGGCGAAAGCCTGGAATTGCGCGAAAGGATCGATGCCGGTCGACAGCAGCACGATCTTGGCGACCTGCGCCCTGGTCACCGGCTCGTTTGGCCGGAACGAGCCGTCCGGGTAGCCCTGCACAATGCTTCGGCAGGCCAGGCACCGCACGTACGAGTAGAACGTGTGCTCGGTCGGAACGTCGAGGAAGTCGACGCTTGCGTACCGCTCGATGAGCGGTTCGTATAGGCCACCGGTGGCACCGACGGCGACAAGCTCCCCATCGCGCGGCGCTGTAATTCCGTCCAGATAACTGTAGGGCTTTGGCTCGACCGTGTGGAATCTCACCCATACGCTGCCGTTCCAGTGCAAGGCTACCGGGTCGCTGTCGGTCGTGAGCCTCGCCGACCCGACAGCCCATACGTCCTCAGGAGCGAGCGCCGCAAGTCCCTCGAGTGTGTTCCAGCGTGCGAAGTTGGGCGTCGGCACCACGCTCCACTGGCTGCCGTCCCAGTGCATCGCCAGCGTATCGAACTCATACGAGCTTGCGTCGGGATAATAGTAGCCCACGGCCCACACGTCGTTTGCCGATATGGCCTCGACCGCCAGCAGGTTATTGCCTCCCGGACCTGGAGCGGGGCTGGGCACCACGGTCCACTGCGCGCCGTCCCAGTGCATCGTCAGCGTTCCACCGTTGGGGGACTGCGATGTGCTGCCCACAGCCCAGATATCATCAGGTGCGAGGACGTCAACTGCCTGCAGCGTTCCGGTGACCCCCGTGCTGACGCTCACCCACTGAGTGCCGTCCCAATGCCTGATGTCCACGCCCATGGCGTTTTCGCCGACCACCCACGCGTCGGAGTCCGAGACCGCATCCACGTCAATCAGCCTTCCTGAGTTGGGGTCTAGACCCTGCACCTGCGACCACGTCGCGCCATCCCATCTCAGCATGAGTGGGCGAATCGCGCCCGTGGACGAATAGGTGCCCACCGCCCAGACGGTGTTGGACGTGGCGCCCGACACTCCTGAGAGCGAGAAGTAGTCGCCGGGGATTACAGTCCCGGGCACGGTGGTCCAGTCTCCGCCATCGTAGTGCTGTATAAGCGGGCGACTGATGCGAACGTCGTAAGAGGCGCTTTCGCCCACTGCCCAGATATCGGAAGGGCTGACAGCGTGGACTGCGTGCAGCCAATCCCGATCGAGTTCGGTGTCGGGGCTGCTCTCCACGTTCCATGCGCCCGAGCAGTACAGAGGCTGCACCACAGTGGCGGTCGCGCTAGGCGTCGTGGATGGGGCCTGAGTGACTGTGGCCGTTGCCGTCAGCAGGGTTTTCGCGTTGGGACGTTCCCGGGGCTGAGAACCGGCGCTCGCGGACCGGTCAGGCCGGCCGGGAAGGGCAAGCGCAAGGATAGCGAGCGCGAGGCAGGCGAGTATCAGGGGAAGATGCACCCGTAACCGGGAAGGCAACAACACGCGCATGTGAACAGCCCTCCTCACAACGTACCGGCACTCCATGACCGTCCGGCTAGCGGGATGGTCGGACGTCGAACGCGGCTGCGCTTATACCGCCAACGGCAGCGGGACGCTACAATGGGAACGGCAGGCGTAGTATACATCAACTTCGTGAACATTACGGCAAACGCGGACGACTACCCGTAGGAGCTGTCCCGACCCTGTAATTGCTGGCACGAGCGGACCCCTCGGCTGTACGGCCGAGGGGTCCGCTTCAACGCTCCGCCGGGCGAAGCCTGCTAATCAGTCTTGTTCTACTTCCTGCCGCGCTAAGGCCGAGGGAGATCGCAGCCAGGGAAGAAGGTGCTGGAGACGACCTTGGAGGCCTGGCCCCTGGTGAGCGGGTTATTGGGCCTGAAGTAGGGCCGGTCTTCGCTGTCGCAAGGCTCGGCCGGGATAGTGCCGCACGGGTAGCCGGAGATGGCGTCCGGGCGGTTGAGCACCAGGCGCTCGACGTAGAGCCAGAATGTGCTGTCGGGCATGACGTCGGCGAAGGTGTAGTGGTCGGCGGGGATCACGTCGTTGAAGCCGGCCGCCTCGGAAACGATCTTGGCGAGCTGGCCGCGAGTGGCCCCGGCGTTGGGCCGGAAGTAGGGCAGGTTGTCGGGGGGCACGCACGGCTCGAACTCACCGCCGCACTCGTACCCGCCGACGATGCCGCGGGCAGACAGGCGCTCGACGTACTCCCAGAAGGTGGAGCCGTAGGGCACGTCCTCGAAGGTCTGCCGGTCGTCGGGCACGGTCTCTGTGAAACCGGCCGAGATGGACACAATTTTGGCGAGCTGACCTCGGGTGATGTGGGCGTTGGGGCGGAAGTAGGGGTCGTTGTTGGCGTTACACGGCTCGCCCTCCCCGCCGCACGGGTAGCCCGAGACGATGCCCTGGCAGGCGAGGCACCTCACGAAGGGGTAGAAGGTGTTGGTGGGCGGGACGTCGGCGAAGTGGACCGTGCATGTTGGACACGGGCTGCCGTCGCTCACATAGAGGGTGTAGTTGTCGCAGGTGGTGTCGTTGATGCGCATGTGCACGACAACGATGTAGGTAGCGCCGGCGGGCACGTCGAAGGAGTAGAAGACGTTGGTGCCGAGGTAGCCCTGGTCGGCGAGGTAGTTCTCCTGCAGGTTGTCGGGGTTCCAGCTCTCGAGGTAGGCCACCGAGTACATGGGCTGGTCGCACGTGGAGGCGTCAAGGCGCACGGTGACGCACTGGCTTGAGCCGGTGGTGTTGGTGAAGGTGTAGGCGTCGGCCAGGCGCAAGGTGGTGGTGAGCTGGACGGCGGGAGTGGGCTTTTGGACGCCGCACTCGCTGGAGACGTTGTTGGCCACCAGGCGGCCGGTGATCTCGATGTCGTCGGTCATGATGGAGCCGGCGATGACGGTGTTGGCGCACGGGGTGGCTGTGGCGGTAGGCTCAGGGGTGCCCTCGACGATGGGCACGGGGGTAGGCGTGCCGGCAGGGCGGGTGCAGCCGGGATAGCGGAACGCGCCGATGCGGGTGCGCCAGCCGACGAGGGAGGTCGACTCGTAGTACTGGTTGGTGTACCAGAAGGTGCAGTCGTCCACGGGGTCAACTGCCATGTGGGTGTAGTCGCCCCAGCGGTAGGCGGTGCCGAGCTGAGAGCCGGAGCCCGCGGTCATCTCGACCTCGCCCTGGGTCATGACGCCGGGGGGATCGGAGGCGAGGCGGCCGGTGTACCAGATGGAGGGGTACTTGTCGGCCGAGGAGACGCTGTAGCCGAGGGCGATGTTGCCCTGGTTGTCCTGGGCGATGGAGCCCATCCAGCGGTGGAGGTTGTCGCCTGGGGCGAGGGTGGACTGCTGGTAGAGCTGAGGGCTGGGGCCGGGGCTGCGTACCTCATACCAGCGCAGACCCGAGCGCGACTGGCCGACGTCAACGGTCTGCTGCAGGAGCAGGGACTGGTAGTCGCCGAAGTTGCGGTAGGGCAGGCGGAAGAGGATGCCGGTGCCGCCCGAGGTGAGCGAGTCGATGCCAATGTTGGTGTCGGGCTGAGGGATGCAGTTGCGGGACGGACACACGATGGCGTCGAACGGGGCGACGTCAATGCGGGCGACCTCGTCGAAGGTAGAGGAGGCGGGGTCGGTCCAGTCGACGTGGAACTCGCGGATGAGGATCTGGTCGGTGCAGGGCGGCGCGTTGTCGCACCACTCGTCGGAGGTGGTGGTGAGGAACCAGTTGGGAGCACCGGCCGGAGGCAGGTCGAAGCCCTCGAGGTCGGAGGGGAGCCAGCGGTCGGACTCGAGCAGGTCTGCCACGAAGTCGAGGTGGAAGTAGACGATACCCGCGGTAGGGTCGCCCACGAGCATCTTGTCGCGCTCGAGTGCGTAGGCGCCAACGCCCACGAAGCCGGGTGCGAACTCACGGGTGGTCATGTAATAGGCATCGGGCCACATGGCCAGCTTCGGGTAGTCGGGGAAGCGGTTCATGGGCGACTCGATGGCGTAGCGGTAGTAGGTGCCGGTGGGGTCGGGCGAGGTGGAGATGGCGATGCACTCGAAGTAGGTGGTGCCGGCGGAGGTGAACTGACTCAGCACCCAGCGGTCGGCCAGCTGGTCGTAAATAACGATGGGGTCGCCCGAGTTCTGCACTTCGCAGGGGCCGCCGAAGCCTGACCACAGCAGGTTGGCGTTGATGGGGCCCATGACGGTGCGTCCGGTTCGGTCGTAGATCTCGACGCCGAGGTTGACCATCTGGACGTAGTGGTCGCGGCCGATGTCACCGGTGGGGTCGGGCGGGTAGACGCCCCAGTAGTTCGACATGCCCTCGAACGTAAGTACCGGGTCCGGCATGGCCTGAGGCCCCATCTCGGTCTGGAGGACGGGGTCGTTGGTCTGCTTGCCGGGATTGGGGTTGGGGTTGGGGCGAAGCCGGTCGGAGTCGGCCTCGCGCACGGGGCCGAAGGGGCCAAGCTCCTGGGGAACGTCGCGGAATGCAGGAGAGACGTCGGTCTTGGTCGCGCGTAGGACGACGGGGGCGGACGATGCAGGCTTGCCGGCCTGCTTTGCGGTCTGCTGGGCCACCCAGTCGGTGGCAGCAGGCTGGGCGGACGGGTAGGCGGCGCTCGCGCTGAAGTTCGCTGCAGCGAGCGCGAACATACATGCGGCGAAGACGGCGGCCGCAAGGGTCCAATTTGCCCGTTTCATGTTCTAGACTCCTTCCCTGGTGCCGGCGCTCTGGGGGAACGCCGGGAAATACGGCACGCGCGCGCCAAAAGCGGGCGCCGTTGGTCAGGCGAAAAGACCGGGGGTTTGATTTGGTGTCGCCGGCGATCACCTCCTCTGGGAATGCGCCTCCAGGAAGCAACGGAGGCGAGAGTCCCGCAACAGGTAAGCAGCGATGGGATGCCGCACCCGAAGTGTTGCACCGGTGCGGTGGGGTAGAAAGCGTCTTGCTACGCAGGTGGAAGCGGGGCGTGCGGTGGGCCGAGGCTGCGCCTGCGCAGCGCAAGAACGAGAGAAGTTTCCACCCGCAGTAGCATTATATGCGAAAGTGTGCGTAGATGCAGTGTACAAAGGTTAACAAAAGGTGTAAAGTCCGCGCACCGGGAATAGCCCAAGAGCTACCACACCCATTGCCCACTAGGTTTGATGGTAGGGCGATGGAGTATCAAGATTCGTGCCCGCTATCCGGGCAAAGAAAACGGGACAGGTCAAGCGACCTGTCCCGTCGAGTTCCTCGGCTGCTCTTACGGTCGAGGAGGGTCACAGCCCGGGAAGAAAGTGTTGGCCACGATCTTCGAGGTCTGCCCCCT
>DASTEB010000433.1:0-4001 GCA_035710025.1 Chloroflexia bacterium | reverse complement strand
GGTCGTGGCCTATATGCTCCACGACAACGCCATGATCGCTGACGACGCTCTGCCCCAACTACACGACAAGCTTGACGCGCTGGGCAGGAGGGAGCGTATAGACCTCCTGCTTTTCGCGCGCTCGGGCGTGGTGGAGGTCGCGTGGCGCATGCTCAACATGCTGCGCGAGTATTGCGACACGTTGGGCGTAATAGTGGGCACGCGCGTGGGCGGTGCCGCTTCGGTGATCGCGCTGGGGGCCGACGAGATCGTCATGGGTCCGCTGTCCGAGCTTGCCGGGGTCGATTCGGCCCGCAGGCACCCGCTCATGCCCCGCGACGATGCCGGCCAGCCGTTGCCCGTCACGAGCGCGGAGATCGAAGCGCTGCTGGAGATGGCGGGCGGTAAGCCCGAGGCGCTTGCGGCCCTGTTCGCTCAGGTACATCCGCTGGTGATAGCCAACGTGCGGCAGGCGAGCACGGTGTCGCGCGAGATCACGCGCAAGGCGCTCGCCATGCACATCCCGCCCGACGACACGGAGAAGGTAGAGCGGCTGGCGGCCCTGTTCAATGGCGGGTTCGGCTCGCCCATGTATACCGCCAACCGCGCCGAGCTTGCGGCGGCTGGCCTGCCCATCGTGCAGCCCGATCCCGAGCTGTGGGGCACCATCGCCAACCTCGTGCAGCTGTACCACCAGGCGCTGTACAACGACCGCACCGACGCCTCGGCGCACAACACCTATTTCCGCTACGTGTGCATCGTGGAGTGCTCGGGCCGCTCGACCGGGCTGCGGCAGGTGTTCACCCACATCGAGGGGCAGGAGCGCGTCGTGCAGATGGGCTGGGAGACCGCCGTCAAAGGCCCCGGCATGGGCCCCTCCTTCGGCCCCGGCGGCCTCTCGAACAACTAACGATTATTCACACAAAGGCGCAAAGACGCAAAGGTGCAAAGGTTTTATTGTTTGAACCGCAGAGACGCAGAGGGCGCAGAGGTTACGCAGAGATTATTCCGGGTTTAGCATCGGTGCCAATTCCACATTGGTGCCAACCTCAAAACCCTTTGCGACTTTGCGCCTTTGCGTTTCAAGAAAATAGGAGGCAGGCGTAGTACATGGAAGAGAACGCCATACAGGGAATAGGTGAGGAGCTAATCAGGGCGCTCGAGGCCAGGAACCAGGCGCGCGAGCTGGCCCTGACCAACAGCCGCGCCACCATCCGTAACTGCGCCCACGCCATCCGCGCCGCCCACCGCGGCGACCTCGAAGGCGCGCAGGAACTCATCGCCGCCGCACGCGGTATCGTGGTGTCCACCCGCGACGCGCTGCTCAGCACGCACCCCGGCATCTACTGGGCGGGCTACACGCAGGACGCGCAGAAAGAGTACGCCGAGGCCTGCATCGTGCACGCAGTGATAGGCGAGCGCCCCGTGCCCAGCGCGACCGAGCTTGGCGTCGAGCCCGCGGCCTACCTCAACGGCCTGGGCGAGGCGGCGGGTGAGATGCGCCGCTACGTGCTCGACATCATCCGCCACGGGCAGGTCGAGCGGTGCGAGCAGGTGCTGGGCGTGATGGAGGACATCTACTCGCTGCTCGTCACGGTCGACTTCCCCGACGCGATCACCGACGGCCTGCGCCGCACCACCGACATGGTGCGCGGCGTGCTGGAGCGCACCCGAGGCGACGTGACATTCGCCATCCAGCAGCGCCAGCTGACCGAGGCGCTTGCCGCGGCCCGGCAGATCCGCGGGTAGTTCGCGGGCAGCCATGAGCGAGCAAGACGAGGCCGCGCCGGGCAAGCGCATAATATCGGCCAGCCAGGTCGGCGAGTACGGCTTTTGCTCGCGGGCGTGGTGGTACCGTCACGTCGCGCTGATCGAGCCGACCGACCGCGAGACGCTGCGCCGCCTCCAGGCGGGCACGCGGGCGCACAGGCGCCACGGCCGCTCTGTTGCCCTGTCGGGGGTGCTGAGCAGGGTGGGCATCGCGCTGGCCGTGCTGGGGGCTTTGCTCTTGCTGGCGGTTCTCTTGCGGGCGCTTATCGGGGGCTAAATTCACAGGCGGGGCGCGTGCGGATTCGCCCCGTGCCACGTTGTACAATCTACGGCATACGCTTGACTACAAGGAGGTAGCACATGGGTAGGATCGCGTTCGTTACCGACAGTACGGCAGGCCTGCCGCCCGATCAGGTGGAGCAGTACCGGGTGACCGTGGTGCCGCTGCAGGTGATCTTCGGCACCGAGACGTTCCGCGACGGTATCGACCTCACCCAGCGCGAGTTCTTCGAGCGGCTGAAGTCGGCCCGGACCCTACCTACCACCTCGCAGCCCACGGTGGCCGATTTCGAGGAGCCGTACCAGAAGCTGGTGGCCGACCCCGAGGTGGACAGCATCATCTCGGTACACATTTCGTCGCGCCTGCCCAGCGGCACCTACTCTTCGGCCGTGCAGGCGGCCGAGCGCGTGGCGGCGGGCCACAACAAGAAGATCACCGTGATTGACAGCTGGAGCGCCTACATGGGCGAGGGGCTGATGGTGATCAACGGGGCACGAGCCGCCGAGAAGGGCGCCACGCACGAGGAAGTGGTCAAGCTGATCGAGGACATGCGCCACCGCGTGAAGATCCTCCTGCTGGTGGACACGCTTGAGTACCTGCAGCGCGGCGGGCGCATCGGCGGAGCGCAGGCGCTTGTCGGCGGCCTGCTCAACATCAAGCCGATCCTGCACGTGGACGAGGGGCGGGTCGAGCCGTTGGAGCGCGTGCGCACCCGGCGCAAGGCGATGGAGCGATTGGTCGAGCTTGGCGCCGAGTACGCCGCGGGCAGGTCCGTGCAGATAGCGGTGGGTCACGCCGAGGCCGAGGAGGACGCCCGCACCCTCACCGAGCTGGCCCGCCAGAAGATGAACATCACCGAAGAGTTTACCAGCGACCTCGGCCCCGTCATCTCCACCCACACCGGCCCCGGCGTCCTCGGCTTCGTGATGCACTTCATGGAGAGCTAGAAGCGCACAGTTATTCTCGAACCGCAGAGACGCAGAGAGCGCAGAGATTACGCAGAGATGAGTGATGGGGTATGGAACCGAGGCTAACCCGGTGACCACACCTCAATAGAAACCTCTGTGTTACCTCTGCGCTCTCTGCGTCTCTGCGGTTCAGTCGTTATACGTCTTTGCGTTCAGAGAGAAATCCATGGCTTACACCTTGCTTATCAGCAGGGCGAAGCGTATGCTCTAATACAGAGAACGAGTGCGGAGGCACACAGTATGGATAGAGGTAACGAGGCGAGACATCATGACTCGCGAGATTCGCGCACGCAGGCAGGGGAATCGGCGCACCCCACGCAACGGCGCGAGCTGCCCAATGAAAGCCTGGTACGCGCCCCGGCCGACGACCCCGTGACCGCGGTGGACCCCGGTGCCAGCCCCAGCAGATACACCGACCGCCAAATCGAAGAAGGCGATACCCCCCTCGAAGAGGACATGGATATGCTGGTGGACCCCAGCATCGGCCCCGAGAAGCTGAGCACCAACCCTGACGTGCTCGACCTGGACGAGTCGTGGCGCACCGAAGGCGAAGAGCCGGACTTCATGGACGACCCCGGCACCTCGGACGTAATCGAGTCGGTCGAAGAGGCCGAGCCCTACTTCCCGCCCATCGACCCGCCCATC
Organism: Chloroflexia bacterium; assembly: GCA_035710025.1. Taxonomy (GTDB): domain Bacteria; phylum Chloroflexota; class Chloroflexia; order QHBQ01; family JADMIH01; genus JADMIH01. The sequence continues at coordinate 359 of DASTEB010000433.1, read as the reverse complement.
GGCACTCGCTCTCTGAGCAACGCCAGGGTGCGCGGCGGTTTCGCCAGCAGCTCGCTGGAGGAACCCGACGAGCCCGAGGACGAGCCCCTGCGGGTGAAGGGGGGCGACGATGCGATCGAGGCCCGCGTGCGCTACGCCCTCCGCACCGACGCCTATACCTCCGACCTCAACATCGAAGTGGAGGTGGAGGACGGCGTGGTTCGCTTGCACGGCAAGGTGCGCTCGATAGAGGACGTTGAGCAGGCCGAGCAGGTGGCGGGCAGCGTCGAGGGCGTCGAGGACGTCGAGGAAGAGCTGGAAATCATCTGATGGTGGGGCCAATCGAAAGGGACGGCCCTGCCGCCACAGGCACCGGGCGC
>DASTEB010000432.1:0-2117 GCA_035710025.1 Chloroflexia bacterium | reverse complement strand
GTCGAGCAGGCCCGGCAACTCGGCAACGTGCCCGCGGCGGAACGTCTCGATGGTCAGCTGGATGGGCTGCTCGGCGCGGGCCGCGAACTGCTGCACGCCGCGCACCACCATACCGAGCAGATCCATCGAGGTCTCGAGCGAGGTGGCGATCGCAAGGTAGATGCTGCGGTCGCTGCGCCCGCCCGCCCGCAGCCGCCGCGCGGCGATGTTGGGCTGGTAGCCAAGCTCGCGCACGGCGGCCCACACACGGCGCTGCACGTCGGGGGAGATGCGCGCTTCCTCTGCTTTGTTGTTCAGTACGGCGGACACCGCGGACACCGAAATGCCCACGCGCTCCGCGATGTCCACCAGGCGTACCGTCTCGTGAGACATGCGTCTCCTCCGCCCCCGCCAGTTGGCCGCGCCGCCAGGGCAGCAGACCTCGCGGGAGGCCGCATCGAATGCCGGTCTTGTGACTAGGAGGCGCCCTTCGCGACCGCCGGACGCTTGACCTCGAGGGCTTTCAGGCGCGGCAGCAGTGCGCTGCCCCACAGCTCAAGCTGAGCAGGGTCGTCGGTGTAGGGGTGCAGGATCAGGTGTTCCACGCCGATGTCGGTCCGCCTGCGGCAGGTTTCCACTACCTCGTCCAGCGTGCCGAACAGGTAGTAGCGTTCCAGCAATTCCTTCGGGCGGTGCGAGCTTACTATATGTGAGGCTACCTCATGCTGGATCTGCACGGCGCGGTCGTGGTTGTCCTCCTCGGTCAGGTGGAGCCACTGGCCGTGCCCGATGACCAGGTCGTCGGGGTCGCGCCCGGCCTCGACGAGGTAGGGCTGAAGCTGCTCCCAGTCGTTGGTGATCTCCTCGGGCGGCGCGGACGGGCGGGTGAACCAGCCTTCGGCCGAGGCGATGCGCCGGGCAACCTGGGGGTGCATCACCGGCTTTTCGACCGAGGCCTCGTCGGCCGCCTGGCTCCCCCCACCGATCCACACCGGCATTGGCACGGGCGACGGCTCGATGTCCACGTTGTCCAGGGTGACGAATTGGCCCTGGTAGGACACAGCCTCGCCGCGCAGCAGCCTGCGCACGATCTCAAGCGTCTCGTCGGTGCGCTTGCCGCGCTCGCTGCGCTTTGCGCCCACGGCCGCAAACTCTGGTGGGAACCAGCCGGTCCCTGCGCCGAGGATGAAGCGCCCGTTGGACAGGGACTGTATGCTGGCGAGTTCCTTTGCCAGAAGGACAGGCTGGCGCAGGGGTAGGAGCAGCACGCCAGGTCCGAGCAGCACGCGCTTCGTCAGGGCCGCGGCGAAGGCGAGCGTTGAAAGCGGCTCGAGCCAGGGCCGCGCGTACATCTCGCGCGCCCTGAGCATGTGGTCGGTGACCCACAGCGAGTCGAAGCCAAGCTCCTCGGCACGGACGATCCAGGTGCGCAGCCGCTCGGAGTGGTCGATGCCGTCCTCGCGGTAGGCGAAGGAGGGGAGGTAGATGCCGACTTTCAGTTGCGTCATGTCGTAAACTCCAATCTATGCCAAAGTCAGGGGCGAACGCCCTCTCGGTCTTGCAGGGGCAGGCCCGCCTGCTTCAGGATCTCCTCTACGAGCTCCTGGGTGCGCACCGCCTCGTGCCCGTCGGTGAGGGGGCGGCGCCGCTCGCGCACGCACTCCACGAAGTGGGCGACCTCGGGGGCGAAGCCCATCGTGACGGTGGCCTGCGCCCAGCCGAAGGCTCGCGGGCGCATCTCGATTACGCGCGTCTCGCCGCCCTGGCTGACCGCCACCGAGTCGGGGGCGGTGACGCGCACGCTGGTGAGGCCGCCGTAGGCGTCGAGCCGTTCGTCCCACTCGCCCGCGGTGCGCGCAGCGACGAGCGTGCCGATGGTGCCTGTGCTGAAGCGGATGAGGGCCATGGTGCCGTCTTCCTGGTAGGGGTCGTGCGCGATAGTGTGGGCCGTTACTTGCTCAGGCTCGCCGCAGAACCAGCGCAGCAGATCTATCATGTGGATGGCGTTCTCCAGCGTGGCCCGGTACTCGGAGCCTGTGCGGTTCTTCTGTGCCACGACAAACTGCGGGTGCCCCTCGCCGAAGTGCTGACGCGCCAGGCGGTATACCTCGGCGTATCGCCGGTTGAACGCCACCATG
>DASTEB010000431.1:0-12255 GCA_035710025.1 Chloroflexia bacterium | reverse complement strand
TCGACGCTCCTCGGCACGGCGGGAATTCTGCTGATGGCCTGGAACGTCTTCTGGATAAGCAAGACCGTGCGCGCCTTCGCGAAGCAGCGCTAGCCGGGCAGCGACCTATGACGTGAAACGAAAAGACGCAAAGACGCAAAGACTATGAATGAGGGCTTGGTACCCAGGCTGAACCGGGTACCAAGCCCAACAAATTCTCTGCATTATCTCTGCGCCATCTGCGTCTCTGCATGTGGTGCGTCTCTCCGGCCCTAGAACAGCTTGGGCTGCTCGGCTTCCTCCTCGACCGGCTTCTCGGGGTAGGGGATGCCCATGTGCTTGTAGGCGCGGCGCGTGGCTACGCGGCCACGGGGCGTACGAGCTAGGAAGCCCAGCTGGAGCAGGTACGGCTCGTACACGTCCATTATCGCGTCGGCTTCCTCGCTGGTTGACGCGGCGATCGTGCCGAGGCCTACCGGACCTCCGTCGAACTTTTCGATGATGGCGCGCAGGATGCGGTGGTCGGTGTCGTCAAGCCCCAGCTGGTCGATCTCCAGCCGCCTGAGCGCTTCGGCCGCGACCTCGTGGGTGATCACCCCCTCGGCGCGGACCTGCGCGAAGTCGCGCACACGGCGGAGGAGCCTGTTGGCCACGCGGGGCGTGCCGCGGCTGCGCAGAGCGATCTCCCTGGCTCCCTCAGGCTCGATGGGCACGGTCAGGATTGCGGCGGAGCGGTTGACGATCTTCTCCATCGCCTCCTGCGAGTAATACTCGAGGCGGAAGGTCACGCCAAACCGGTCGCGCAGGGGCGAGGAGAGCATGGCAAGGCGTGTGGTCGCGCCGATGATCGTGAAAGGGGGCAGGCTCAGGCGGAGCGAGCGGGCGCTCGGACCCTTGCCGATCATCACGTCGAGGGCGAAGTCCTCCATCGCCGGGTAGAGCACCTCTTCCACGGCTCGGTTGAGGCGGTGGATCTCGTCCACGAACAGGATCTCGCCCTGTTTTAAGTTGCTGATGATGGCCGCCAGGTCGCCGGGGCGCTCAATGGCGGGGCCGGAGGTGGTGCGCATGGCCACGCCCATCTCGTTGGCGATGACGCCGCTGATTGTGGTCTTGCCGAGGCCGGGCGGTCCGTAGAACAGCAGGTGGTCGAGCGACTCCTTGCGCTGCTGGGCCGCCTCCAGCATGATCTGGACGTGCTCCTTCAGCTTCTCCTGGCCGATGTACTCGGCAAGGCGCCTGGGGCGCAGCGTCTGTTCAATCTCTTCCTCGTTCTCTCGGGTCTTGGCCGATACCAGGCGATCTACCATCTCGTCACTCTCCGCGCTAAAATACCGGGTTCGTCTGCTCGCAAATGGGCCGCACACGGGCAGCCGGGTTAGAACAAATTTGCTATATTATACCACAAGTTCAGGGTTTGCGCGCGTTTCCCAGCAAGAGCGCGAAATAGAGCACAAGTCCGGCGAGGAATCCGATCAGCGCGGCCAGCGCGACGTGTACCCCACCGAGCGCCAGGGCCATCGCGAGCACGCCCGCGAGAATGCCCGCGAGCCACAGCTCGCGCCTGATGCCGGGCCTGCGTTCGATCACTTTCGCTTGCCGGGCAGCGGGATGATGCCGAGCAGCTTGCGCTTCGGGCGGGCCAGGTAGCGCGAGCCGTAAAGCTCGGCCACGGTCGTTTTGGCGGCGCGGCGCTCGACCACGACCTGGAACTGCTCGCGCTTCCGTGCCTCTTGCTCCCACGTTCTCAGGCCCACCAGGGCGACCACGGGCGCAGCGAAGCTCTTCCACTTGCCCAGCTTGTCCCATTCGGCCACGGCATCCATCAACAGGATCGGAAGCAAGGTGCCTGCATAGGGGGGCACGGGGTAGGCCAGCTTCTTCGAGGCGCGCTTCGCCTGCTTCATAGCCTGGCGCGGCGGAATGGGCAGACCGTTGTGGGGACGTAGGCCCTCCATCGCTGCGAACTTCGACTTCTGCCGAAGCTCTTTCTTCTTGTCATCTTTAGCCATCGTCGTCACCTCTCAAGGGCAGTGTCCGGCGCGTGCGAGTGCGCGCGCTCAGGGTGTCGGTAGAGTAGTTGCACGAGGCGTGCCCGTGGGCGCGGGAGCGGGGCGCGTCTCGAAGCGCACTACCTCGTAGCCCAGCCCCTCGACCAGCGAGCGAAGCACCTGCCGGGCGTTGGTTTCAGCCTGTTCGATTATGCCCGCCTCTTCGGCCGCCTCCAGAATCTTCGCCTCGGCCGCGCGGCGTATGTCGGTCTCGAGGTTGGGGTCGGGGTCGGAGAAGAAGCCTGTCTGGCGGTCGTAAACGTAGGTCTTCTCGTTGTCCAGCTTGAAGCTTAGAATCTCGGCCTGGGGCATCCGGATGGTGACCGTGTCGCTCACCACGCGCACGTCGCCCTCCTGCAGCTTGCCCAGGTCCACCCCGGCGATGACCTCGCCGTGAGCCACAAGCAGGATCTTGTCCCCTGTAAAGAAATCGGGCAGCGGGCCGGTGCTCTCTCCGGTGACCACCTTCTCCACGGTGTAATGCACGGTCTCCAACCGGGACAGCGCCCGCACTCGGTCGATCACGGCCGGGCGGCTGGTATCGATGGTGACCGTCGGCGTGCCGAAGAAGCTGATGGAGGGCCACTGGAACAGTTTCCCGATGCCGCCAAACCCCTCGCGCAGGGTAGCGAAGGACAGCAGCACGCAGGCGAGCAGCACCACGCCGAGTGTCGCCGCGGTGATGGCGCAGCCCGACGGACCTTTGTGTACGTGTGTGACGTTCTGGGCAGGAGGCTGCTGGGCCTGGGCGGGCGAGTAGGGTTGCGTATCGTAAGGACGCACGGGGGCGTAGGCGCCACGGTAGGCGCCCGGGGCAGGTCCGGCCATCCACTCGCCGTTGGGTTCGGGCGTACCGTCGTCCGGCAGGATACGCACGGTGTCGGGGCCCTCGGCTGGGGAGGAGCGGGCTCGTGGGTCGTTGGGATCGTTATAGCTCATTGGATCTGGCTCCATCGGCGTCTATACTGCCGCCGGCCTGCACGGATTATACCACCCCGGGGGCGGGCGGCCGTCGGCGTGGCGTGCAAACCGCGGACCGGTTAGTGCCTGTATGCTAGAATTAACGCGAACAAGTCGTTCGACCCGGCTGCTCGCCGGGCGGGAGATGTCCCTTGCAAGAGCAGGCCCGCAACGCACACGAGGCTAAAGAACCTCTGATACCCCGGTTCCGCGTGACACCCGGCGAGCGCAACCGCCTTATCCTGGTGACCATCGCGGTGCTGGTGTTGTGGTGGCTGTTCGACCAGTCGCGCGGCGCGCTCGGGCCGTTCATAATCGCGCTCGTGCTCGGGTACCTCATGTCGCCGGTGGTCGACATCATCGCGACGCGCCTGCCTCGGGCAGTGTCCATTCTGCTGGTTTACGTGCTGTTCGTGCTGCTCGTGTGGGCATTCTTTGCCTGGGTGAACCCTCTCATCGGTAACCAGGTGGGCGAGCTTGCCGAGAACTTCCCCGAGTACCGCTCGGCCGCCGAAGAGTGGTTCCAGCAGTTCGTCACGTTCTACAACAGCCTGCCGATAACCGAAGATTTGCGCACCGCCATCGAGGACGCCCTTGGCAGCGCGCTCGGGGCCATCGGTACTGCTGCCCAGACAGCTATCGTCGGCACGATCCGGGCCATCTCCTCGGCCATGGGCTTCATCGTGGGCCTGTTCATCATCCCCTTCTGGCTATTCTACGTGCTGAAGGACAAGGACCGCGGGTTCCACGCCTTCAACAATATGATGCCGCGAAGCTGGCGCAACGACGTCTGGCGCGTGCTGCGCATCGTGAACGGCATCCTCGCCAGTTATATACGCGGTCAATTGCTCCTGGGTCTCGTGGTGGGCGTCGCAGTGACAATCGCGATGATCGCGGTCGGCGCGCCATACCCGGTAATCCTGGGCATCATCTCGGGCTTCACCGAGATCATACCGGTGATCGGACCGATTGTCGGGGCGATACCGGGCGTGCTGGTGGCCTTCTTCCATCCCGAAGGGTGGCTCATGGTACTGAAGGTGCTTATCGTATACGTGGCGGTGCAGCAGCTCGAGAACAACATACTCGTGCCCAAGATACAGGGTGACAGCGTGAAGCTCCACCCGGCCATTATCATGGTATCGCTGGTGGTGGGCAGCCAGGTTGCCGGGTTCGTGGGGCTTATTGCCGCGGTTCCGGTGGCGGCCATGCTGCGCGACGTGTACCTGTACGCCTACCGCCGCCTGACCGAGGGGTACAGCCCCCGCGAGGCCGAAGCGAGCGTGCCGTCACGCGCCGAGAACGAGTCGGCTATGGGCAACATAGGCGAGCGCCACGAAGAGATGATGGCCGAGCACCCGGGCGTGCAGACCACGTCTGAAATGATCGCGCGGATCGAGAAAGAGGAAGCCGAAAAGGGGGACGGCGTCGAGCCGTCCGTCGAGCCGACGCCAGACCGCGGAACTTCCCAGGCAGGCACTCCGTCATAATGCTGGAGGAACAGCGCACAATTGAACAAGGCTCCTAACCAGAAAAGCGGTGGCAGGTCAGCCCCTCCCACGCGACCCAACACAAGGCCAAACCTGCCGGCAGGCGCGAACAGGCCCGGCCCGACCTATCGCGGCCGTGCCGTGAGCACGCCGCCCGGCGGCTACGGCGACGTACTGACCCAGCAAGCTCGCTCGCGGTACAATGGCGAGTCGCGCCGCCGCAGAATACGGTTGGTCCTCGGCATGCTCGCATTGCTCGTGCTCTCGGGCGCGGCCGTGGCGCTCGTGCTCGCCGGACAGACGATTACCACCGTCAGCAGCACGATCCAGGAGGTGTTCGAGACGCCGGTGGGCGAGCGCGTGACGGTGGACGAAGAGGGCAAGATCAGCACGCCTGTCAAAGTGACGTATCCCGAGTGGGGTAAAGAGCCGGTCAACATTCTGCTGATCGGGCTGGACTACCGCCCCGGCGAGGAGGATACGCGCGCCGACACGCAGATCATCGTGCATATCGACCCGGTGTCAAAGTCGGCCGCGATGGTCTCGATACCGCGCGACCTGTGGGTGCCCATCCCGGGTTTCGGAGAGGGGCGCATCAATTCGACCTACCAGACGGGCGAGACTGACGCCAAGAGCGACGACCCCCAGATCCCCGGCGGCGGGCCCGGCCTCGCGAAAGCCACCATCGAAGACAACTTCGGTATCCCGATCCACTACTACGCCCAGGTCAACTTCAGCGGGTTCGAGCAGATAATAGACACCATCGGCGGCGTGAACATAGACGTGCCGCGCCCGCTGGTTGACAACATGTACCCGCTGGGCAACTACGGGGTGACCCGCATCTACATCCCGGCGGGGCTGCAGCACATGGACGGGCGAACCGCGCTGGCGTACGCGCGGTCGCGCCACGCCGACAGCGACCTGGGCCGCAACGCCCGCCAGCAGCAGGTGCTGCTCGCCATCCGGCGGCAGGGCATGAGCCTCGACCTGCTTGGGAAGCTGAACGAACTCGCGGGCGAGTTGTCCGACGCGGTGAGGACCGATCTCTCTGTATCGCAGGTAGGCTCGCTCATGATGCTGGCCCAGGATATCGACATGGACTCGATCCAGACGGTGCAGATCGATGCCAGCATGGTGCGGCAGACGTTCGTCGGCGGGGCCGACGTGCTCGTGCCCAACTGGGAGATCATCCGGCCGCTGATCGCGCAGGCGTTCGCCGACCCGCGCCTTGCGAAAGAAGCGGCGCGGCTTTCGGTGCAGAACGGTACGAACACGGGCGGCGTGGGCAAGAACGTGCGCGACGTGCTGGTCCAGAAGGGCTTTAGCGTGCCCGACCTGCGCTCGGTAGACAACCCGGGCGAATTCCCCACCACCGAGATCACCGACTTCACCGGCGGGCAGAAGCCCCGCACGATCGACGCGCTGCTGGAGATACTTGACCTGTCCCAGGCCGACGTGCAGAAGGGCGACCCGGAGGAAGCGCCGGTCGCTCAGACCGACGGCGAGCCGGTGGACATCATGATCATCGTGGGCGACGAGAAGATCCACTGGCCGCCCAACACCACTATGCCGTAGTGCGCCTTAAATCGCCAGTCCAAGCTCACTAAGCAGGGTGCCAACCAGGTACGCCCCGGCGATGTGCGTGGCGGCCCACATGAGCATTCCCGCGAGATTATACGCCGCGAACCTGCGTGGGGGCATTTTGCCCGCGCCCGCGATGACGCTGCCCGCGAAGCACAGCACCGGCAGATAGCGGGCGAAGAGCAGCACCTTCTCGCCGTGCCGCGCAACGTATCGCTCGGCCCGCTCCCGACGCGACGCGCTCAGCCCGAAGCGCGGTCCCGCTTGGACAAGCAGATTGCGCCCGCCGCGCGAGCCGAGGTAGTATCCAACGAGACCGCCGAGCGCGCCGCCCGCCACTGCCCCGGCAGCCACGCCCCACAGGCTGACAGTGCCCTGGCCTGCAAGACCCGCCGCGAGCACCACGAAGGTAAGCCCGGGCACCGGGGCGCCCATGCTCTGTGTGAAGACTGCGAAGAACGCGCCACCGTACACAAGCCACGCCCACGCCGCGATGGCGGCGAGAATTGCTTCCATATTCGGGGATTGTACTCCGCGGGCTAGCCTTAAGGATGGGCCGGATGGGCTACTTCTCGATCGGGATCATTGCTGACAGGCGGTTGGCAAGGCGGATACTGTAATTCTGCCCTCGGTCCTGCGGGTACACCTGGAACATGTTGCCCATGTAAACGTTGGGGAGCGGGGTCTTGAGCGGGGGGATGTGCTCCTCGTATTCTCGCGTGACTACGGGTTGGGCGAAAGGCGCCTTGAACACCCACTTCTCCTCAATCCAGCTTTCGTCGAAGTCGGGACTGATGCGCTTGATGGCCGGGATGAACTCGCCCAGGGTCTCCTCGTCGGACTGCGTGAAGTAACGGTGAGACATCGGCAGGTAGTTGCCCAGGTAGGCGAGGTGGCGCCCGCCGTACTCCGAGGGGTCGCGCATGTTAGTGTGGTCCACGGCCACCAGGAACGGGTAGTCGGGGTCGCCGATGCTGAGCCAGTAAACCTCGTCGAACAACTTGTTCTTGAGCGACAGGATCACGACGTGCGCCCCGAGCGCGTCGCCCCAGTCGTACTCTTGGCGATAGTCATCGGGCAGGCCCTCGGCGAGGCGCAGGAACAGCTTGGTGGGCAGGGTGGACACGACGCTGTCGAAGGTGAAAGTACCCGCGCTGTCGGTCTCGATGAGGGTGCGCCCGCCGCTCTCCGGCGCGATGCGCGTGACGGCCGTGCCAAGTAGAATCTCACCGCCCGACTTCTTTACCTCTTCGCCCAAACGGTCGTACATCTGCTGGAACCCGCCGCCCAGGTAACCCAGGGCGAGGCTGCGCTCGTGTACCCGCGACCACATCCACGACATGGAGATCTCTTCTGCGTGGTGGTGGAACTTGCCCTTGAGCACAGGCTCGAACTGCATCTCGTAGGCTTCCCTTCCCATCCATTTGCGGAGCCAGCCGGCCGCCGTGTCGTTTTTGAACTTGCGGTAGTCGGAGGTGGCCTTGAGCAGCGCGGTCACGGCGCCGAGGCGTACCCGGCTCGGGAAGGAGATGGGGTAGTTGAGCAGGATCTGCACGGGGCTGAGCGTCCAGAACTTGCCGCCGTGCAGGGTGGCGGTCGTGACCTTATGCCAGGTCAGTTTGTCGGCCAGGCCAAGCTCATCGAGCAGCGCCTGGATGTCTTTGTCCGACCTGAACAGGTGGTGGTAGAACTTCTCGAGGTACGTGCCGCTGTCGCCCACCTTGAACCCGGCGGCGAGGCCGCCTAGCTCGCTCTCCTTCTCGATCAGAGTGATCTTCGCGCCGCGGCGGGCCAGCCTCATGGCGGCCGTCAGGCCAAGCGCTCCACCACCCAGTACGCCTATGTGCATCGAAATCTCCGTGTCTTTTGCGTCAGATAATGCGCAATGCGTAATGCGTAATGCGTAAGGGCGCTGATGCTCCTCACGCACTACGCATTACGCATTACTCTCCCTAAATCAGTCCTCGGAATAGATGTCCAGCGTCTTGCTGCCTAGCTTGGGATCGAAGCCGGGGAAGGGCTTGCGCGTGTCCCACTGCTTCAAGGTGCGCACCTCGTCGCGGGTGTACAGGTCGCCTCCCTGCATGGCGTACTGGTCGAATACCGAGGAGTAGGCGCCGCCCGGCGGGCCGTCGCGCCTCATGCCGTCGGAGCCGTAGGTGCCGTAATGAACCACGTGCAGCGGGGCCTTGGCCTCGGCCGGGATTACCGTCTCCTGAAGCGGCTGCCACATGCCCGAGTCGAGCCAGGCCTGCTCCTGGCGGCCGCGCACAGTTACGATGCGAAACTGCTTCCTCTTCTTGCCCCGAACGACCGTGGGCGTGCCCGCGCCGACCGGGTAATCCGACCCGACCTTGCGCTCCTCGCCCGGCGGCACTTCGACCCAGGCCCCGGCTCCCGCCGGTTTCTTCCGTCTGAACAGAGGCATCAAACGCTCCTCGAAAGCAAGCTCTCGGCGCCGGGCCGGGTGCGCAGCCGCACCTACTATGACGCCCGGCGGCGGGCAGACTCTGAGTGGCATCATAGCACGACTTGTGCCGAATTGTCAAAGCTTTCACAATCCCCGCCGATGCGATACGCATTTCGGCTGAGGCGCCATGCGACAGGCAGTGGTATTATCTGCGGCAAGCACGAGTGCCCATGCTCGCCGCGCCCGGAACCGCGGCGCCCGGCAAACGTTTAGACTCCGACAGCATATCCCACACTCCATATCAACACAGGGAATTGACAAGAGAGAAAGCAAATGAAACGCAGATTCGCTTGGGCACTCCCCTCGCTCTTCCTGCTGCTCGCGGCAACCTTTGCGGCGGCCCTGACGGCAGAGAACGGGGAGCGCGATGCTGCCGCGGCCCCGGCTCCGGCTCAGGTCCCGGGGCAGGATCCGCCGGTACAGTTCTACACTCGCACGCTCGCAACCGTCTCGCCCGGCCTGAGCTCGGCCAACGTGTCGTTTGAGTGGGTCGAGGCGTCGGGCGACTGGGTGGCCTACGGCCTTGGCACGCTTGGCTGCGGCCACTGCGGCTTGTACACGACCCGGCTGGGCCTGACGAACGTGCTCGACGGGCAGGGTGTTACAGTTCAGCCCTCGGCGTGGGGGTACGATTTCAGCTCGGGCGGCAAGCCCGTTGGGGTGACGAGCGCGCGGTTCAACGCCCCCTACCTGGTGTGGACTCAGCCCGGGCGCGAGGCGCCGCAGGGCTACACGTACCGGCCGGGCGAGTTCGACTGCCGCCTGTGCTACTACGACGTGATCGCCCGCCGCGGCGGCGCAGTCGCCGCGCTCAGCGACCTATTTACCGATCCGCAGGCCCAAGTGACCGTGCTCGACGTGTCGTACGATGGGCAGGTGCTCGTCAAGTCGAACAGGTCGAGCGCGCTGTGGACGGGCAAGATCGGCGCGGCCGAGCGGCGGCAGCTGCCCTTCACAGTGAATGGCGCTGAAGTGACCGAGGGCGGCTTCGGCCCCAACAACGTGGTGTACTTCATCGAAGCGGGGAACGTGCTGCAGTGGCACGACAGAGCGGCCGAGCCGCAGCGTGTGGGCCGGGGCGATGCCTTGAGAACCCGGGGGTTCTACCCGTTCTGGCACGGCGAAGGCGGCATCTACACCCGCGGCGGTACAGGCACAGACGGGCAACTTGTGATGCCCGGCATCGGCAGCGACTACGACGTCAACACCACAAGCCCGCTTGGCGACGTGATGGCCTGGTTGTCGCGTGATGCGAAGGGCAAAGCCAGGTTCAACTTCGCTCAGGTCAATATCATGGGCGAGGTAAGGCTGCGCACCGGATACGACCTGCCCGGCTCGCCCTCCAGGCTGTCGATGGCCAACGAGAAGGCGGTGTACGTCGAGACCGAGTTTGCCTCGAGCCTTCCCCTCTACCACCTGCAGATGGTGTGGACCCTTCGCTCCGACCCGATGTTCGGGCGCGTGTGGGAGAAAGCCGACGCCCCGGTAGCCGCGGGCAGGGCCAACCGGTCGTGGCTGTGGGGGCCGGTGCCTGACTACCTGGGCTACGAAGCCTACAAGCAGGGGCCGGGCGAGCGGCGGTTGGTACAGTACTACGACAAGAGCCGCATGGAGATCAATAACCCGCAGGGCGACCGCAACAACCCCTACTTCGTCACCAACGGCCTGCTCGCCGTCGAGATGATCGCGGGAGAGATACAGGTGGCCGACGAGGTGTTCATCACCGTCACCGTGCCCTCGACCATCCCGGTGGCCGGCGACCCGCGAAAAGACAACCCGCTCACGCCCGACTACGCCACGCTCGCGTCGGTTTCGAGCCTGCACGGCGAGAACCAGGCTCCCAATCGCGTAGGGCAGCCTGTGGACCAGACGATCGACGTGGACGGAATAGTGTCGCAGGACAGCGCGCGCGGCGGGCTATCGCGCTATGCCGCGTTCGTACCGCAGACCGGGCACAACATCCCCGACGTGTTCTGGCCTTACCTGCAGGGGATGCAGCAGACGTACGGGTACGACTGGGTGTTCGTCATGGGCTACCCGATCAGCGAGGGATACTGGACGACCATGCGCGTGAGCGGCAAGGACATGCCGGTGCTCGTACAGGCGTACCAGCGGCGCGTGCTCACCTACGTGCCCGACTTCCCGGCAACATGGCGGGTGCAGATGGGCAACGTCGGCCAGCACTACTTCGAGTGGCGCTACGTGATGAACAGGCACCTCGGCAGGTAGCGACAGTAGCAATCCAGTGGCGGCTTCCGAAAGGGGCCGCCTTCCCTGTGCGAACCGGGTGGATTAGACAAACATCTCTCCTGTACAATATCGGGTATGAGTGCTGAAGAGGCTGCCGGGAAAGCGCCCCCGGCGGACCCCTCTGCGCCCCAGGCAGGCGGCGCGCAGGTTGTCGATTCGGTGCCCGCGGTCGAACCGGTGCGCAAGGGTTCGCCCTTCGAGGCGCTGCAGCACCGCGACTTCCGGCTTTACTGGGCCGGAAGCTTCGTGTCGCAGCTTGGCAGCCAGATGAGGCTGGTGGCGGTCGGCGTGCAGCTGTGGGACCTTACGCACAGCTTCACGGCCATGGGCATACTGGGGCTGGTCAAGCTGGTGCCGCTGCTGGGGCTGTCGCTGTTCGGCGGGGTGATTGCTGACGCGTTCGACCGGCGCAGGCTGCTCATCGCCACGCAGGCCATCATGGCGGTCTCCTCGGTGCTTCTCGGCCTTGCGACCGACATGGGCTGGGCCACGCCCTTCCTCATCTACGCCATCAGTGCGCTTACCTCGGCGACCGTGGCGTTCGACAACCCGGCCCGCGGCGCGCTGGTGCCCAACCTCGTGCCGCGCAGACACCTGCCCAACGCCCTGTCGCTCAACATCATCGTGTGGCAGGTCGCCACAATCGTGGGGCCGACATTGGCAGGATTCTTTGTGGCGATCGGCACGCACGGCCTCGCGCTTATCTACTGGATCGACGCCGTGTCGTTCACCGCGGTGATTCTCGCTTTGTGGCTGATGCGCACGCGCCCGCAAGTAGAGACCACGCGCAACGTGAGCCTGAGCGCGGTGTTCGATGGGTTCCGCTTCCTTCGCCGCACTCCCATAATCCTCTCGACTATGTCGCTCGACTTCTTCGCGACGTTCTTCGGCGCGGCGACCTTGCTGCTCCCCGCCGTTGCCGAGCAGATACTTCAGGTTGACAGGCAGTACTGGGGCGTGTTGTACAGCGCGCCTGCGGTTGGGGCCTTGCTTGCCGGGGCGGTCATGTCGTGGGTGGGCAACGTGCGGCACCAGGGCTGGATCGTACTCGGTTCGGTGGCCGCTTACGGGATCGCGACCCTGATATTCGGCATCAGCACGTCGTACGCGATAACCCTGCTGGCCCTCGCGGGCACGGGTGCAGCCGACACCGTGAGCATGGTCATGCGCCAGACGATCCGCCAGCTTTCCACGCCCGACAAACTGCGCGGGCGCATGACGTCGGTGAACATGATGTTCTATATGGGAGGGCCGCAGCTTGGCGAATTGAGGGCCGGAGTCGTGGCCGCGGTGATAGGGCTTGGGCCGTCCATCGCTGTGGGCGGGCTGGGGGTGCTGTTCGCTGCCGTCGTCACAGGCGTGCTCGTGCCCTCACTCAGGCGGTACGACCGCGATACGGGCGAGTAGCCTACTCGAAGAACGACTCGCGCTCCGACTTTCGCCAGCCGCGCACAATATCCATCACGCGCTCTAGCGT
>DASTEB010000430.1:0-3996 GCA_035710025.1 Chloroflexia bacterium | reverse complement strand
GTGTAAACCTCGGCGGGCCAGCTTGCCAGCAGGTCGTCGTTGTAGGGGCGGGCGGCGCTCAGGTCGAAGGTGAGCTTGCCGAGCGCGTCGGCGGGGAGCGAGTGGGTCGCGGGCACCAGGATGTCGTTCATCAGCACGGCGGCCGTGCCCGCGGCGTGGGTCATGTTCTCGTTTGTGTACCGCTTGGCGACCAGGCTGCCCGCTGACCGAGCCGCAAGGTCGCCGTCGCCCAGGAACAGGCCCGCCGCGATGCCGCCCACACGGGCCATCGAGTCGAACCCGTCGAGGCTGACCCCTCCGATCTGCATGTCGGCCCGCACCATGCCGCTCCATTCTACCTGCCCGGCGATATCGAACGTCCAGAAGGGGACGTAGAGGGGCGCGCCCGACTGGAGGGCGGCGCGGGCACGCAGGTCGTCGGGGATACCGATGCGCTTGCCCTGCTCCTCGAGCCAGCGGCCCATCGCTTCGATCACGCCGCCGCGCCCCACGGCGAAGGGCACCACGCCGTCAGGCTCGCGCAGCTCGCCCATGCTCAGTGTGGCCACCTTCACAAGCTGGGGCGAGCCGCAGAAGGCGCAGCGGCCCGATACGTGCGCGGGCGGGAAGCTGACGGTTGCCCCGCAGCCCTGGCAATTGAAGGCGCTCTCGGTGGGGATGGCCCACGTGTGGCCCTGATCGGTGTGGATGGCGGCTATCCAGTCCTGCTCGCTCACGTCGTCGGCGGGCAACTCCAGCCCGCCCGTGCCCTCGACGGCGGTGCCGTCCTCGTTGGCTTCGACGCCGCAGAACTGGCACTTCGCGACGCCCGCCGAGGGGTTGAAGGTGATGTTCGCGCCGCACTTCGGGCAGGGGAAGCGCTTGACCTCGACCGGGCCGTTCATCGCGGCGGGGCGCACGGGGGCGAAGGGGTCGTCGCGCACGTCCTCGGGCTTGAGGCGGCCGTCGAGGATGGCGAGGTCGCGGCGGGCGTCGGGGTGCGAGGGCTGGAGGGCGAGCACGCTCTCGATGCAGTCGCGCTTGCGGGCGGGGTCGTCGGCCAGGCGCGAAAGCCAGTACCACGCCTGCACCTCTTCCTCGCGTGTCACATCGGGGTCGCGCGTGACCCATTCGAGGTAGAACACTGCCTCTTCGTAGTCGCGCGCGTCGCCCGATTGCGCGGCTGCAAGCCCGCGGGTCAGTAGCTCGCTTGCGCCTCCACGTCCAAATGACATCCTGCTCTCCTCGCGCGGGGGTGTGACGCGCAGCAACGCGGGGCGCGGAGAAGGGAGGGCTGCGCTACTCCATCTTAGCGCGAAAACGGCGCCGCGCGGAATAGCAATTGGGTACGGGGTCGGGGTAGTCGGATTGGGCGATTGGCGCGCGTACTACGCACCGCCGGGGACGGTCTGCCGCCAGTGGTCGTGGATGCGGCGCATCTGCTCGACGTGGTCGCGGACGTGGTTTGCGTATACTTCGAGCCAGTCGTCCAGGGTCATGATGCCGTTCTCGGGGTGGTACACCGTGTTGGCCCAGGCAGACTCGGGCAGCGTGAGGACCAGCTTGTATGTGTTACCCCTGAGCAGGCGGAAAAGCTCGAGCGCGTCACCGGGGCTTTGCGAAGCGTAGTCCAGGGCCGATGCCCAGCCATTCTCGTCGTAGGCCATCACACTGCTGCCCGGCTCGGCGATAAGACGGCGGCAGCGAATGTAGCTGTTGGCCTCGCTGTCGGCGATATGCACGACAATCTCGTGGATGGTCCACGGGTCGAACGGGGCGCGGTAGTGCCACGCCTCGCGGGGGATGCCTGCCAGCGCGGCTACCAGTTCGGTGTGGGCCGCCCCGTAGATCTTCAGCTTGTCTGCGCGGGTCGTTGCCTGCATTGCGGTTGTGCTCCCGGAAGAGATTGTGGGCGGGGTGCGCCGCGCCCACGGTAACACTACAACGAGCGCCGCCGGAGGGTTCGCCCTGCGCGGGGCACGACAAAAGAGCGGGGCTGTGTGGGGGCACTCCCCGCTCTCCCGTGCGACGATGACGGCTAGACCGAGGGCGTCGGGCCTGTGGTGCCGGTTGTGCTCGTTGTGGTAGTGGTGGCGCCCATGCCGCGCAGGCGCAGCGCCAGGCCGATGAGCAGCACGCCGAAGACGATCGCGTAGGCTCCGATCAGCCAGATGAGCGCCAGCGCGCCCTCGCCGGGGAAGGCAGCCATGTACAGCCCGGCCAGGACAGACACCGCGCCGGCGATGGCCAGCAGCCACTCGTTCTCAAGCTCCTTGCGGAGCTGGACCGCGGCGACGACGCTGAACACGCCAGTAATGATGGCCCAGGCGGCGATGAAGTAGATCATTGCCAGGGCCGTTCTCTCCGGCCATACGAAGGTGAGCACGCCGATCAGCACGCCGAACACGCCGCCGAGGATTAGCCACAGGCGGGAGTCCTGAGCCGCGCCGCCCGTGAGGCCGATGATGATCGAGGCCACGCCGTCGAGCAAAGCATAAGCGCCGAACAGCAGCACCAGTGTTTCCAGAACGCCGGCGGGCCATATGAATGCCAGTACGCCGAAAGCAATTGCCAGGATGCCGCGGATCAGCAGAACCCACCAGTTGCGAGTCATGAACGCGAGCATGTTATCCCTCCTCTGAACATGCCACAGCCCGCACAGGGCCGGTAAGCCCGGGAACGCGCAATTGAGGAGCGCGATAGTATGACGGTGCGTCCCAGGGCGTATCATAAGCCCACAACGGCGCGGAGTCAATGGGACTTTTGGATGGGGAAAACTCCCCGCGCCCTCCCCTGTCCTACGGATTGGGGGTCGGGTTGGGCGCGGGGCGGGCGTTGCCGGGGATCTGCGAGGCCGACGCCACGATGTACCAGTTGGGCCACGCCTGGTAGGAGCTGTGGAACTCCTCGACTTTGTCGGGCTGGCCGGGCACGACTATCCGGCGGATGATGGTGGTGTCCAGCCCGGCGCGCGCGGTCTCGACCTGCTTTCTGGTGCCCGGAGGCAGGCGCGGGTCGACCTCATACACGTCGGGCGGCGGATTGGTGCGGTTGCTGATGTTGGGGCCTTCGAGCTTCACCTCGCCGGGCAGCTTTGTGCCGTACACGTTCACGCGCAGCACGTTGTCCGCGCCGACCTGCGCCTCGATCAGCGCGTAGGACGTGGTGTTGTTCATCACCTTGAGATCGACGCCGGGGTCGAACACAGCGGCGTCGAAGCCGACAGGCTCGCCGCCCGCCTCGTACCAGCCCACGCGGTACGAGTGCTGGTTGCGCTCGGTGATCTCCAGGCCCGACCAGAAGGCGGCGCGGAACATGGTCGTGCTGACCTGGCACACGCCGCCGCCAACGCCGCGCTGGGTGCGCTCGGCCGCGATCACGTAGCCCTCCACGAAGCCGTGTGCCTCGTCAATGCCGCCCATCGTCTGCAGGAAGGAGAATGTGCCGCCCGGCGGGATGACCGCGCCGTTGAGCAGGTCGGAGGCGACGCGGATGTTGGTGGCGCGCTCCTGCGACGAGCCCTGGAATGTGGACGTGCCCGTGCCCATCAATTCCTTGATGCCGAGGGCGGGAAGGTCCTTGCTCGAAACGGTGGGCGTGATGACCTTGCCCGGCAGCTCGAAGACACGGCGGTCGGATGTATCGGCGTTCTGCTTGATGGCAGCGACCACCGTCTCTACGTCGGTCTCGAAACCGTCGACCGACTCGGTGAGCACGGCAAGCTGTCCGCCGTTCCAGGCGAAGCGGGCGTTGCGCGGCTCGCGGTTAGCCTTGCCGACCCAGTCGGCCGCGACGGTCTCAAGCTGCAGGTCGTTCCAACCAAGCCGGATGTGCCGTTCGGCGTCGCGGTTGGGGTCGCGCTCGATAACTGTGTAACGTATGAGGGTGTCGCGGTCGAGGGTGAAGGTATTGGCGGCGGACGTGGCCGTGATGGGGCCGCTGACGCGGATGGCAAGCTGGGCTTCCACGGCGCGCACTTCCTCGGCCGACACGGTGGGCTGCACGATGTTCACAGGC
>DASTEB010000429.1:0-5632 GCA_035710025.1 Chloroflexia bacterium | reverse complement strand
CGCCCTTCTTCAACATCTACGGACTGGTCACGTTGGTCGGCGGGGCGCTGTGGTCGGGCTACCTGTTCTGGCGCAAGCGCATCATGGGCAACCGCGTGACGGGCAACATCCTGATCGCCGTGGGCGCTCTGGTTATCGGCTCGGCGAGCACGCTCACCCGCTTCGGCATGGGTGAGTACCTGTACATCGGCGAGTTGATTGCCGCTACGCTGATGTTCGCGGGCTTCCGCCTGGCCGGCGCCCCGGCCCCCGCTCGCGCCCCCGCGCCCGCCGCCGCGCAGAGCTCCTAGGCATTCGCCATAGCCCCGGCCTCCTGGGGCGTATCGACGGGGACCGCCGCGGCCTCTACCTCCAGTACGTAGAAGGGCGGCCCGTCGGGGAACTGCCTCCGAACCAGTGGCAGCGATACGTTGTACACCGGGATGCCGGTGGTGCTGCGCCCCTCGAACGTGCCGCGGTGGGCGTGGCCGTGGAACACCGCCGTCACCGAGTGGCGGCCCAGCGGCTCCTCCAGCCTGCTCGTGCCGAGGAAGGGGAATATCTCGGGCGGCTCGCCCTCCACGGTTGCCTGCACCGGCGCGTAGTGCAGCAGGACGACTCGTTCGGGCGTGCGCAGCCGCGCCACCGCCTTCTCCAGCTTCAGCGCCTCGTCGATCGCCTCCTGCACGAAACGCTTGACCATGTCCTCGCCCCACGGGGCCAGCGTGCCGCGCCCGAACCCCCCGCAGAACCCCTTGGCCCCCGCGAAGCCGACGCCCGCCACCTCGTGCGCATCACCGTCCAGCACGATCATGCCCGCGTCGCACAGGATCTGCGTGATCTCGTCCTGCTTGCCGCTCTCGTAGTCGTGGTTGCCCAGCACGCCCAGCACCGGTATCCTGGCCGCCGACATCTCTTTGGCGAGCACGTGGGCTTCCTCGGGCAGGCCGTAGTCGGTCAGGTCTCCGCCGAGCAGCAGCACGTCGGCCATGTCGTTGGCCCGGGCGAACAGGTCGGTGAACTGGCCCTGCGAGGTCTTTGTGCAGTGTATGTCGGCCACCGCGGCGATGCGCGTGGTTTTCTTGCGCTTGTCAGGCATCGGTCTCCCCTGCGTGTTTTCTGCCGGTTTGAGCACAATTCGTACCCACCCGCCGAATGGCATACCCATTGCTTTTGCAGAATCCGCTTGCGCTTAAGAGAGCGACACTGGACAGGAGCACGAGGCTATGGCAGCCAACATCAAGAGGCCCGCCGAAGAGCAGGCACAGACACAGATACAACAGAACGACGCGAACTGCCGCATCGGTAGCATGGAGCTTGACGAGGAGACTTGCCGCTTCTACCATCACGCCATCGAGGTGCTCGACGGGTCGGGCGTGCCCTATCTTGTGGGCGGGGCGTTCGCGCTGGAGCGATACACCGGCATCGAGCGTTACACGAAAGACTTCGACGTGTTCGTGCGCCCCGAACACGCGGAGACCGCACTGAAGGCGTTCGAGCGCGAGGGCTACGAAACCGAGATGACCTTCCCCCACTGGCTGGGCAAGGCGCACCACGGCGACATGTACGTGGACGTGATCTTCTCGTCGGGTAACGGCCTGGCCGAGGTGGACGACCTGTGGTTCGATAACGCCCGCGAGGCGGAGGTGCTCGGCTGCCGGGTGATGGTTGTGCCGCCGGAGGAGATGATCTGGTCGAAGACGTTCGTGATGGAGCGCGAGCGCTACGACGGGGCCGACGTGGCCCACATGATACGTGCCACGGCCAACGAGTTGGACTGGCGCCGCCTGATCGGGCGCTACGGGCGCAACTGGCGCGTGCTCTTCTCGCACCTTGTGCTGTTCGGGTTCGTGTACCCGGGCGAGCGCGGACTGGTCCCCTCCTGGGTGTTGGAGCACTTCACAGAGCGCCTGCGCGAAGAGACGCACAGCCCGCCGCCCGCCGAGGCGGACAAGCTGTGCCAGGGCACGCTAATCTCGCGCCAGCAGTACCTGATCGACGTTGAGCAGTGGGGCTACACCGACGCCCGCACGCTGCCCATGGTAAAGATGACCGAGGACGACATCGAGCACTGGACCGAGTCGATCAAGGTGGACGGGGAGGGGGCTTAGGTTGACCCCGCCCGGGCTTGCGCCCGGCGCGACTCTCTGCCGCCCGCCTGCGCGGGTCTGCCGCCTATGGGCGATCTACGCGCGCCGTAACGTTCGGGATCATTACGACATCATCCACCGGGCGTTCTTGCCGCGCCGTAGCGTTAGGGCTCGGTGCAATGCGGCCCCGGTTGCCAACCCACCTCCCCCACACGTACAATATCCCATACCCATCCCCCAGAGGTGCCCAGATGAACCCTAACGGCCACAACCTCAACGAAGAGCAGCAGCGCTACCTCAACGAGCTTACCGACTTCCTCCGCATCCCCTCCGTCAGCACCCTCTCCGAGCACCGCGACGACATCCGCCGCGCCGCCGAGTGGGTCGCCGCCGACCTGCGCCGCTCCGGCCTGGACAACGTGCGCGTAATCGACACCGCCGGCCACCCCCTCGTGTACGCCGACTGGCTCCACGCCCCAGGCCAGCCCACCATCTTGATCTACGGGCACTACGACGTCCAGCCCCCCGACCCCCTCGACGAGTGGCACTCCCCGCCGTTCGAGCCGACCCTGCGCAACGGCAACCTCTACGCCCGCGGCTCGGCCGACGACAAGGGCCAGGTCTTCGCTCACCTCAAGGCGGTCGAGCGCCTCATGCGCGAGGGCAACGGCACCCTGCCCGTCAATGTGCGCTTCCTCATCGAGGGCGAGGAAGAAGTGGGCGGCGAGGGCATCGAGACCTACGTCAAGCAGAACCCCGACGAGCTAACGTGCGACGCCGTGGTCATCAGCGACAGCCCCCTCTTCGCCGACGGCCTACCCTCCATCGTCGCGGGCCTGCGCGGCATGGTGTACACCGAGCTGACCGTGCAGGGCGCGGCGCACGACCTCCACTCCGGCATGTACGGAGGCGTGGCCCCTAACCCAATCCACGCGCTCGCCCATATCGTTGCCAAGCTGAAGGACGAGGAGGGCACGATCCAGGTGCCGGGCTTCTACGGCAGCGTGCGCGCCCTCACCGAGCAGGAGCGCGCTCAGTGGGCCTCCCTCCCGTTCGTCGAGGACGACATGCGCGAGCACGAGATCGGCTCGGCCATGCTCACAGGCGAACCGGGCTTCTCGGCGCTCGAGCGCATGTGGGCGCGGCCCACGCTCGACGCCAACGGCATCATCGGCGGGTTCACGGGCGAGGGCGCGAAGACCGTCATCCCGGCGGTTGCCCGGTGCAAGATCAGCATGCGCCTCGTGCCCGACCAGGAGCCTGACGCCATCTGGCAGGCATTCCGCGAGTACGTCGAGAAGATCGGCCCGCCGTGGGCCACCGTGCACGTCCAGCTTATCCACTACGCCGAGCCGGTGCTCCTGCCCACCGACACGCCTTACATGCAGGCAGCCATGGCCGCGCTGCACGAGGTGTTCGGACGCGAGCCTGTGATCACGGGCTCGGGCGGCTCGATCCCCATCGTATCGCTGTTCGGCAAGGTGCTGGGCGCGCCCTCCATCCTGATGGGCTTCGGCCTGCCCGACGACAACCTGCACGCGCCCAACGAGAAGATGAAGCTGGACAACGTGTTCCGCGGTATCGACACCTCGGCGCGCTACCTGCGCCTGCTCGCTCGCTAGTCGCCCGGCTGCCCCGGCACAGGTGCCCTGGCATACATGTTGCACCCCCTCTCGCCACAATAACGACCGACGAAAGGAGTACATGCTATGTCAGGGCACCAGCACGATAAAGAGCCTGTACACGACATGGGTAAGGGCCACGCCGACAAGGGCCTGCACGGCGAGCACGCCGGGGGCAAGGACAAAGAGGCGGGCGGAGGCCGCCGCGAGCACCGCGCCAGCGGCAGCCATGACTACAACATCACGGGCACCCACGACAACAAAGAGGAGCACACCACCGGCACCGGCCGCAATACCGGCGGCTCTACGGGGGACTAGAGTTCGTCATGCGTCATGCGTCATACGTCAGGGACCCGGGATAGCATCTCCTTGCCCCATGACGCATGACGCATGACGCGCTTCACGCTCCGTTCCCGTTTGCCCCCTGTGGTATAATGGACGAGTCTCCGGCCCCTGACAGGCCGGAGCTATTCACACCATAGGAGCGCCGCAGCAGGGTGAAGGAAATCTTTCGCCGCCCGCGCTATTTCTCAATCGGACAGGACAAAGAGCGCAAAGATACACGGGGCCAGAAAACCGAACGCGACTTCCCCGACGACATCTGGACCAAGTGCTCCAGGTGCAACGAGCTGCTCTACGTCCGCGAGCTTGAGAACAACCTCAGGGTCTGCCAGAAGTGCGGCTACCACTTCCGGCTCTCCTCGGGCGAACGCATCGAACACCTTACCGACCCCGACACCTTCGCCGAAGAGGGCGAGGGCATCCTGCCCCTCGACCCAATCGGCTTCGAGTCGCTCGGCCAGCGCTACGGCGCCAGGCTCGAGGAGACCCGCGCCAAGACCGGGCTGTCCGACGCCCTGGTGTACGGCACCGCCCGCATCGAGGACGTGCCCGCCGTGGTCGCCGTGACCGACTTCCGCTTCTTTGGCGGCAGCATGGGCTCGGTGTACGGCGAAAAGCTGGCCCGCGCGGCCGAGCTTGCCGTCGAGCGCAAGGCCGGGCTGGTCACCGTGTCGTCCTCGGGCGGGGCGCGCATGCAGGAGGGTATCTTCTCCCTCATGCAGATGGCCAAGACCACCGCCGCCATGGCCGGGCTGTCCGAGGCACGCCTGCCCCATATCTCGATCATGGCCGACCCCTGCACGGGCGGCGTCACCGCTTCGTACGCCTCGTCGGCCGACGTGGTCATCTCCGAGCCGGGCGCGCTCATTGGCTTCGCGGGCCCGCGCGTGATCGAGCAGACGATCAAGCAGAAGCTGCCGCCCGACTTCCAGACCGCCGAGTTCCTCCTGAAGCACGGGATGCTCGATATGGTAGTGCCCCGCCGCGAATTGAAGCTGACGGTCGGCCGCCTCCTGCGCCTGTACCAGGGCCAGGCCTGACGCCTATGAGCGAGCACACGCCCAACAACCGCACAGATCGCACTCCCATCGGCTCGTACCGCGAGATGGTGCCGTCGGGCATCAGCCACAAGGCCGAGGGCGACGGCGCTCCCGCGCTCCAGCCGCTGCCGCCGTGGCAGCGCGTGCAGGTGGCCCGCCACCCCGAGCGCCCCCACACCCTCGATTACATCCAGCGCATCTGCTCCGACTTCGTCGAATTGCACGGCGACCGCCTGTTCGGGGACGATGCGTCGATTGTGGCCGGGCTTGCCTCGTTCGAGGGGCAGACGGTGATGGTCATGGGCCAACAAAAGGGAAGCTCGACCAAAGAGAACCTGACCCGCAACTTCGGCATGCCCGGGCCCGAGGGCTACCGCAAGGCCGAGCGCCTGATGAAGCACGCCGAGCGCTTCGGCTTCCCCATCATCACGTTCATAGACACGCCCGGCGCGAGCCCCGGCGTGCAGTCGGAGGAGCGCGGCATCGGGCAGGCCATCGCGCAGAACATCCTCACCATGCTGGAGATCGAGGTGCCCTTCATCGCCGTGGTGATAGGCGA
>DASTEB010000428.1:0-7442 GCA_035710025.1 Chloroflexia bacterium | reverse complement strand
ATGCCCGGCCAGGGCGAGGCAATGGCGCCGCTCGTCGCTACGCTGCTGGGGATCAAGCTCCAGGGAGACACCCTCGAGCGCGTGCGGTATCTCGAGCCGCCGATGCTGCGCGGCCGCATCTTCCACGCGGTGTATGCGTTGGTTGGCGCGCTGGCTGCCCGGAGGCCGCTGGTGCTCGCGTTCGAGGACGTGCACTGGGTAGACCCCACGTCGCTGGAGCTAATCGAAAGCTTGCTGCCGCTGACCGCAAGCGCGCCGCTGATGGTGCTCGGAATTTTCCGCCCGAACAGGCAGGACCCTTCGTGGCGGCTGCACGAGGCAGGCCTGCGCGACTACTCGGACCGTTACGTGACGGTGATGCTGCAACCGCTGAACGAGGGCGAATCACGGCAGCTTGTGGGCAACCTGCTGGAGATCGAAGACCTACCCGAGAAGGTGCGGGCGCTGATCCTGCGCAAGGCCGAGGGCAATCCCTTCTTCGTGGAAGAGGTGATCCGGTCGCTGCTCGATGCGAAGTTGGTCGTGCGCGAGGGCGAGCACTGGCGCGCCGTCCGCGAGATAGAGAACATCGCCGTGCCCGATACGCTCGCCGGGGTGATAACCGCGCGCCTCGACAGGCTGGACGACGTCTCGAAGTACGTGGCACAAACGGCATCCGTGGTGGGCCGAGAGTTCGGCTACGACGTGCTCGCAGAGGTACACGAAACGCCCGGCTCGCTCGACGGCGCCCTGACCGACCTGCAGCAGCGCGAGCTTGTGCGCGAGAAGAGCCGCCTGCCCGCCCGCTCATATGCCTTCAAACACGTGCTCACGCAAGATACAGCCTACGCATCGCTTCTGTTGAGCAGACGCCGCGAGTTGCACGGCAGGGTAGCCCGTGCCATAGAGCGCGCCGAGCCTGACCGGGTGAACGAGATCGCGCGGCACTACGTAGAGGCGAAGGAGGACGCGCTCGCCTTGCCCTATCTGCTGGATGCTGCCGACCGTGCTGCGCGGGCCGGGGCCCGTGAGGAGGCAATAGGATACTATCGACAGGCAATCGAGATAGCGCGCACCCTGGAGGAGTATGCGCCGCTGCGCAGGGCCTACGAGGGGTTGGGTAAGACGCTGGAGTTCGCTATGAGGCCCGTCGAGGCGATCGAGGCGTACAACACGATGCTGGCGGTCGCGGAGGAGCACGACGATCTGCCGATGCAGATCTCGGCCCTGAACAAGATATCGTATACATACGCCTTTGTCATGGGACAGCTTCCCGAAGCCAGAGAGTATCTTGCCCGCGCCGAGGCGCTGGCGCGGGACAACGAGGAGCTTGGAGGCCTGGTCGAGACCGTGACGGTGCAATGCGGCATCTGCAGCTTCATCGGCGATTTTGAAGGAGCAGAGAAGCAATTGGACGAGGCCGCACAGCTTGGCCGGCAGCTTGGTGAGCCGGACACGACCGCCTACGGCCTCTCCCACCGCTCGCAGATGCTTGCCCACCTGGCTCGCTTCGATGACGCCTACGAGGTCGCTCAGGAAGGTCTGTCGGTAAGCGACCAGGCGAAGAATCTCGAGCGCCGCTCCGAAATCATGGTGTATACCGTCCCCTTGTACCACCTGCATATGGGCGACCTGACTGAGGCCTACACGACGGCAGAAGAGGGGTTCTCGATCGCCACGCGCATCGGCGCACTCGTTCCCGCTATCGTAAGCTCATATGTTCTTGGCACGATCAAAGACATGCAAGGAGATTACGACGGCGCGCTGGAATGGCACCGCAAGGGCCTTGAGCATGCGCGCCCGCTCGACTCCTTCATGCCGTTCTTCCAGGTGCTGCCCCTGGGCGGCCTGGGGGCAGTATGCAACGAGATATCCGAGATGCTGCGCGATGAGATAGCCACGTACCACAGCGAGGCGCTGAAGATCCTGAACGCACCGATGGGTACGCTCGTTGGAGGGACCGGCTGGGCCGACCTGGGCTTCTGCGCGTACGCGCTGGGCGAGGTGCAGACCGCTTACGAGTACTTCAAGAACGGTCTGACGATCCCCTCGACGCAGATGTACGTGCAGCGTCCACGGCTGCTGGCCGGTGCGGCCCTCGCCGCGCAGACCCTCGGTCTAGAGGACGAAGCGCGCTCGTACATGGAGGAGGCTCGCCGCTACACCGAAGAGCGGGGCTTCAAGCACTTCGAGCCGCTGGTCCACCTGGTTGACGGCCACGTGAGCGCGATGGAGCACGAGAGTGAGCGAGCGCTGGAGCAATACGACCGAGCCGAAGCGCTGGCCGAGGAGATGGGTATGCGCCCAATCGTCTGGCAGGCCCGGCTCGGGCGGGCGAAGGTGAGGCTCGAGCGGGGCGAGCAGTCCGCGGCCCGGGCCGATGTAGAGGGTGCGAAGAGGACCGTGGACGAGATAGCGAGCACCTTCACGAGCGAGGAACACAGGCAGGCGTATCAGGAGAGTATGACCGCAAAGCTCGCCGCATTGGCGTAACGCCCCGGCACCCGAGCGAGACGGGAAATTTAGGCAGATAAAGAGTATCATGGTCTAAGCGGCGGCTCTGTTTAGACCCGGCGTCTTTGCATCCTATCTGGAGGACGGTATGGCGAAACCGGTTATTCTGACGGTGGACGACGAGCCTGAGGTGCTCGGCGCTATCGAGCGCGACCTCAGGCGTAAGTACGGTAAGGACTACCAGGTGCTGCGCGCAGGTTCGGGCGCGGCGGCCCTCGATGCGCTGGAGAAGCTGAAGCTGCGCGAGCAACCGGTCGCCCTCTTCCTGGTGGACCAGCGCATGCCCGTCATGTCGGGCGTGGAATTGCTGGAGAAGGCAATTCCCCTCTTCCCCGAGGCCAAGCGCGCCCTGCTCACGGCGTATGCCGACACCGAGGCTGCCATCAAGGCCATCAACGACGTGCACCTCGACTACTACCTGATGAAGCCGTGGGACCCGCCCAACGAGAACCTCTACCCCGTTCTGGACGACCTGCTGGACGACTGGCGAGCCCAGTACCGGCCCACATTCGAGGGCCTGCGCCTCATCGGCCATCGCTGGTCGCCCCTGTCGCACCAGCTAAAGGACTACCTCGCACGCAACCAGATCCCCTACCACTGGACCGACGTCGAGCTTGACCCCGAAGGCATGAAGACCATAGAGTCGCTGGGGGTGGACGCATCTCAGCTTCCCGTGGTGATATTCCCCGACGGCACCCACCTGTCCCGCCCCGACAACGCCAGCGTAGCCGCGAAGGCGGGCCGCAGCACTAAGGCGAGCCTGCCGTTCTACGACGTGATCATCGTAGGAGGTGGACCCGCGGGCCTGGCGGCAGCGGTGTACGGCGCGTCGGAGGGGCTGCGCACGCTCATGATCGAGCGCGAGGCGCCCGGCGGGCAGGCCGGCACAAGCTCGCGTATCGAGAACTACCTGGGCTTCCCCTCGGGCCTGAGCGGCTCGGACCTCGCCCGGCGGGCCGTCACACAGGCCACCCGCTTCGGCGCCGAGATCCTCACGCCGCAGGAGGTGTCCGCGCTCCGCATCGAGGACCCCTACCGCATAGTCCGGCTGGTCGACGGCACGGAGATAAGCTGCCACGCGCTGATGATCGCCACCGGCGTGAGCTACCGCAAGCTCGACGTGCCGGGCGTGGAGCAGTTGACGGGCGCGGGCGTGTACTATGGCGCGGCGCTGTCCGAGGCGATGTTCTACAAGGGCGAGGACGTGTACATCGTCGGCGGGGCCAACTCGGCCGGGCAGGCGGCCATGTACTTCTCGCTGTACGCGCGCAACGTCACCATGGTCGTGCGGAGCGACTCGCTTGCCAAGGGGATGTCGCAATACCTGGTCGCGCAGATCGAGCAGACGCCCAACATACACGTGCTGCTCAACTCCGGCGTGACGGAGGTGCGCGGCAAGGACCACCTCGAGGAGATCACCATCGCCAACTCGGCCACGGGCGAGCAGGTGACCGTGCCCGCCAGCGCAATATTCATCTTCATCGGCGCGCAGCCCCGCACCGACTGGGTCGAGGGCGTGCTGGAGCGCGACGCTATGGGCTTCATCCTGACCGGCCCCGACCTGATGAAGGACGGGCAGCTTCCCAAAGGCTGGCCCCTCAGGCGAGCGCCCTTCTGGCTGGAGGCGAGCGTGCCGGGCGTGTTCGTGGCGGGCGACGTGCGCTCGCGCTCGGTCAAGCGCATGGCCACCGCCGTGGGCGAAGGCTCCATGGCCGTGCAATTCATCCACCAGTATCTCTCCTCGCTGTAGACTGTTTGATTCAACACAAAGACGCAAAGGTCGCAAAGGTTTTATGGTTTGAACCGCAGAGACACGGAGAGCGCAGAGAGCGCGCAGAGAATGTAGGGGTTCGTGTGGGTGCTCATCCAGTACTCACGCGCACCTCAAAACCTTTGCGCCTTCGCGCCTTTGCGTTTCACTATCAAGGACAACGATGAACGAGAAGTGCGAGCATATTGAACAGGTGGGGGAGGTCGAGCCGCGGGCGAGCGGGTGCGAGGAGTGCCTCGCGCTGGGCGACAGGTGGGTACACCTACGGTTGTGCATGACGTGCGGGCACGTGGGGTGCTGCGACGAGTCGAAGAACAGGCACGCCACGGCCCACTTCCACGCCACCAACCACCCCATCATCCGGTCGCTCGAGCCGGGGGAAAGCTGGATGTGGTGCTACGCGGACGAGGTCATCCTGTACCCGCCCGACGATCCGGGCCAGGAGGCTCGGTTCATCGTGACCAAGGAGTTCCTGCGCCGCCTGCCCATCTTCGGCCAGCTTGCCGACGAGCACCTTACCAAGCTGTGCGACATCGCCGAGCCGCGCAGCATCGCGGGGGGCGAGACCCTGATCGAGGAGGGGAGCGCCGCCGACGCCCTGTACGTGATCATCGACGGCGAGTTCGAGGTGACCAAGCGAGCGGGCAACAGCGAGGTGGTGATCGGCACGCGCAACCCCGGCGACGTGCTGGGCGAGATGGCTCTGCTCGAAGATGCGCCGCGCAACGCCTCGGTGCGCGCCCTGCGCGACGGGCGCGTGCTGTCCATCAGCCGCGAGGCGTTCTACGACATGCTGGCGGGCAACCCCTCGGCGGTCATGGCCATCCTGCGCACATTCATCGGGCGCCTGCGCAGCACCGAGTCGCTCCTCGTTCAGCACGACAAGCTGGCCTCGCTCGGCACGCTGGCCGCCGGGCTGGCCCACGAGCTTAACAACCCCGCAACCGCGGCCCGTCGCAGCGCCGACCAGCTGAGGGAGGTGCTCGAGCAGTGGCAGCATGCCGCCATGAACCTCGACCGCATCGCCTTCGACGACGAGCAGGTCGAGGCGCTTGCGCGGCTGCGTGAAGACATGAGGGGCAGGGCATCGACCGCGCTCTCGCTCGACTCGCTGGAGCGTGCCGACCGGGAGACCGAGTTGGAGGAGCGGCTGGACGAGATGGGCGTCCCCGAGCCGTGGGACGTCGCGCCCGTGCTCGTGTCGTTCGGCTGGGACTGGGATGAGCTGGAGCGCGAGCTTGAACCGTTCACCGAGGAGCAGGTCCCGGCGATCGTGCCGTGGCTGGCCGCGGGCGCGTCGGCCTACGGCCTGCTGAACGAGGTACGCACCAGCACCGAGCGCATCTCGGAGATCGTCAAGTCGGTCAAAACCTTCACCTTCCTCGACCAGGCGCCCATCCAGCAGGTGAACGTACACGAAGGGCTGGACCAGACGCTCACCATGCTAAGCCATCAGCTAAAGTCGGGGGTGATGGTCAAGAAGGAATACGCCCCCGACCTGCCGGAGATAGAGGCGTACGGCAGCGAGCTGAACCAGGTGTGGACCAACCTGATAGACAACGCCGTCTCGGCCATGGGCGGGCAGGGAGAATTGACCATCAAGACCTACGCGCAGGGCAACAACGTGTTCGTGGAAATAGCCGACAACGGCCCGGGCATCCCACCCGAGATACAGAACCGCATCTTCGAGCCGTTCTTCACCACCAAGGGCCCCGGCGTCGGCACGGGCCTGGGCCTGCACATCGTGTACAACATCGTGGTGGACAAGCACCGCGGCAGTGTCAAAGTCACCTCACAGCCGGGCCATACCCTTTTTCAGGTCATGCTGCCCACCCGCCTGAGCCGCGAGGCGAACAACTAACCCTGAGACCAATTGAAACGCGGAGACGCAGAGGGCGCAGAGGTAACGCAGAGATTGTTATTGGGGCACTGTGCTCAGGGTAGGTGGGTCAGCCACGAAGAGCACGAAGGGAACGAATGGCGAACGGCACTCACCAAGCAGTGGTACCCTACCCCAATAATCTTCGTGTCCTTCGTACCTTCGTGCTCTTCGTGGTTACACAGAAACCATTGCGTCTTTGCGCCTTTGAGTTCAACATTAGTTTCTCTGCGTTACCTCTGCGCTGTCTGCGTCTCTGCGGTTCAAAGACTCTTGAATTTCACAAGTAAGGTAGGGTAAGGCAGATGGGCGAGGCGGAGATCGAGCGGCTTCTCAGGGAGGCGTCGGCGGCGCACGCGGTGTATGAGAAGGAGACGCTGGGCGGCGTGCGTGACGAGCGCTGGGCGGAATGGTACGCGAGGCACATGCTGGAGCACGGCGCCAACTCAATAGAGGGTTGGCCCGGCGGGGCAAGGACCCGCGAGGGAGCGGCCGCGCTGCTCGCTCGCGCCGACGAGAGCCACCGCGCCAACGCCCCACACGAGGACTGGCCCGTGTACTACGCCCGCTACATCCTGGGCGGAGAAGGCCTGACGTAGCATAATCTGCCCGCGTGGAACAGGCCCGGCGTGACTGCGGTCGGGCTTTTCGCTTGCCCTCGCCGCCCGGCCCTCATCCGCTATACTTCAACATGGAAATGGAAATCGAGTTGAACGACAGGCACCGGCAGGTGCTGGGGCTGGACAGTCTACGGCGCAAGCGCGGCTACAGGGAGGGGTGGCTGTACCACCTGTGCGTGCAGAAGGGCCTGCTGGCCGAGTTGCAGGAGCTTCAATTGGCCGGGCTGGTGGGCGACAGGCCCGCCGGACCCGCCCCCAGGCGTCCCGCGCAGATCGAGATCACCGAGGACGGAGAGCTGCTCGCCCCGCGCACGCTGCTCGCGGTCGAGCTTGTGCCGAGCACTTGCTGGTTCTCCAACCTGCGCTCCGAATTGACAAGGGAAGAGTGGGACGCCCTGCGCGGCCCCGTGTTCGAGCGGGCGGGCGACCGGTGCGAGATATGCGGGCAGCGGGGCACGACCCACCCGGTCGAGTGCCACGAGGTGTGGGAGTACGACGACGAGGGGCACGTGCAGCGGCTCGCGGGGCTGGTGGCCCTGTGCCCGGCGTGCCACGAGGCCAAGCACATGGGCTACGCGGCGAGCACCGGACGTGGAGCGCAGGCCCGCGCCCATCTCGCCCGGGTCAACGGCTGGAGCATGGAGGACGTCGAATTGTACCTCGACGCGCAGTTCGAGCA
>DASTEB010000427.1:0-2568 GCA_035710025.1 Chloroflexia bacterium | reverse complement strand
GCTTCGCGCACGCGGGTGCTGCTCACAGGCTCGCCGCCCACCTCTACCAGCGGGGCGATGTGCATCTCGTAGCCAAGCTGCTTGCCTAGGTCGGTTAGCACCCCCGTGTTGCCCGTGCGCCCGTGGCCCAGCGCGAAGCCCTCGCCCTCCCACATCTCGACGAAGGGGAGGTACTGGCGCACCCACAGGATGAAGTCGGGCGCCTCGACCAGCGACAACTCCTTTGTGAAGGGCACCACGATCAATTCGTCCAGCCCGGTCAACCCGAGTAGCCGGGACTTCTCGGGCAGGCGCGTGAGGTAGGCGATAGGCTGCTCGGGGCGCAGTACCTCGCGGGGTGACGGCTCAAACGTCATCGCGACGGCCGCCACGCCCTTCTCGCGGGCGCTCCGCACGACGCTTGACATAATCATCTTATGGCCCAGGTGCACGCCGTCGAATGAGCCGATGGTCAGCACGGCAGGCGTTGGTTCTCGCTCTGTGAGGTCGTGTATTACTCGCATATCACTCCGCGCGGCCGGGGTCGTCTCGGTGCCCGTCGGGCCGCGTGTGTATTATCTCTGACTCTGTTGATCGGCCGCCGCAAAGACCTTCTTCGGCAACCACAGGCCGCGGTCGACGTCCCATTCGGCCACGGCGAGGATGTCGCCTGCCGGGGTCTTGACTGCCATCATGCGCCTGTCTGCCCGCGATACGGGACCGGGCGCTCGCAGGGGCCTGCCCTGGCGAATGTCCGCTTCCTCCTCCGGCGTGGTCGTGTGAATGGGCCACCCTTCTAGTATAAACTCCGGTGGGAAGAGCGACTCGCGCCATGTGCCCTGCCGGAACGCCTCCTCCAGCCCCTCAAGCGTGGTGGCCTCCTCGATGGTGAAGGGGCCGTGGCGCGTACGCACGAGCGACTCCAGGTATGCGCCCACGCCGAGCGCCTGCCCGAGGTCGTGGGCGAGCGAGCGGATGTAGGTGCCCTTGCTCACGCGCACGTAGATCCCCAGCATGGGCGGGCGGTACCACTCGACCTCGATGCGCGAGATGGTCACGCGGCGCGGCTGCCGCTCGACCTCCACGCCCTGCCGCGCAAGCTCGTACAGCTTCTTGCCGCCCACCTTGATGGCCGAGTGCATCGGGGGCACCTGCTCGATCTCGCCCCGGAAGCGGGAGAGCGCGGCCTCAACTTCATCCGCTGAAGGCATCACCGCGTCCACGTCCGGCGTGATCGTGCCTTCGCGGTCGTAGGTGTCGGAGACGGCGCCCAGGGTCACAACGGCGCGGTACTCCTTGTCGGCGTCCGATAGGTATTCGACCAGCCGCGTGGCGCGGCCCACGACCACGGGCAGCACGCCCGTCGCGAAGGGGTCGAGCGTGCCCGCGTGCCCGGCCCTGCGCTGGCCGCCGATGCGGCGCATGCGCGCCACCACGTCGTGCGAGGTCATGCCCTCGGGCTTGTCGATGTTGAAGATGCCGTCCATAGCGGGGGAGGGGAGAGGATGCCGGGCGGCCGGGCCGCCTTACTTCTCGGCTCCCTGCTCGTCCAGGCTGGCCGCTGCTGCTTCGAGGAAGAGGCGGTCTGCCTCCTCGCCCACGGCGGAGATTGTCGCGCCCGCGGCCTGCGGGTGGCCCCCGCCGCCGAAGCGTTTGGCTATTGAGGCTACGTCGATGCCGGGGTTGCTGCGGATCGACACGCGTGTGGTGCCGTCCTGCCCTTCCTTGAGCACCGCGGCCACCTTCACCTTGCCGCGCACCGTGGACAGGTAGCTCGACAGCCCCTCTAGCTCCTCTTCCTTCGCGCCCGCTGCCTTGAGCATCTGCGGGGTGATGTGGATGTAGATCACCCGCCCGTCCGCGCCGAGCGACACGCTCGCCAGTGCCTTGCTCCACAGCATGATGGTGGATAGCGGGCGCGTGTTGAACACCTTGTCCACCACATCGAACAGATCGCCGCCGCGCTCCATCATGTGGGCCGCGACGCGAAGGGTGCGCGTGCTCGTGGAGGGCGTGCGGAAGCCGAGCGTGTCGGTCACCAGGCCGAGAAGGATGTAGCGGGCGATCTCCGCGTCGACGGGCCAGCCGAGGTCATTCAGCAACACGGCGATCTGCTCCGCGCAGGCCGCGGCGTTCACGTCGAGCAGCTGCAGGTCGCCGAAGCGCACGTTGGTGGCGTGGTGGTCCAGGTTGAGCACCCTGACGCTACTCTGGCCGTTGAACACCGCTTCGTTGGCCCTGTAGAAGCCGCCCGTGCGCTTGGGGTCGCTGATGTCGAGGCAGGCGATGTGCGTGGCGGGCGGGCCGGGCGGCCTATCGCCGATGAAGATCTCCTCCGGTGGGATCAGCGGCTGGTACATCGCCGGGATGGGGTCGCTCGACGTGACCACGGCGTCGTACCCGTGCGCCTTGAGGGCCCGGGCGAACGCCAGGTTCGAACCGATGCAGTCGCCGTCGGGGCCGACATGCAAGGGCAGCCAGATGCGCCCCGCGCCCTCCAACCACTCGGTTACGCGGGTGTACTCGGGCAGCGTCCAGGCAGGCACGCGCTCGTCCTGCTCGTGGTCGCTCATCGAGAGCGCGCCGAGA
>DASTEB010000426.1:0-8233 GCA_035710025.1 Chloroflexia bacterium | reverse complement strand
CCTGCCGCGAGCGCGTGCTCAAGTACGCGGGGCAGATCAGCCGCCAGTCGGCGCGGATGGGCCAGTGGATGCACTGGGACAACTCGTATTACACGATGTCCGACACCAACTCCGAGTACATCTGGCACTTTCTGAAGAAGTGCCACGAGAACGGCTGGCTGTACAGGGGCACACGGTCTATGCCGTGGTGCTGGCGCTGCGGCACGTCGCTGTCTCAGCATGAGCTGCTCGATAGCTACGTCGAGGTGACGCACAAGTCGGTGTTCCTCAAGTTCCCCATCACGACATCGGGCCATGAGGGCGAGTCGCTGCTGGTGTGGACCACCACGCCGTGGACGCTGACCGCAAATGTGGCGGCGGCCGTGCACCCCGACCTGACCTACGCTCGCGTGCGGCAGGGCGACGAGGTGTTCTACCTGTCGCGCGGCACGATGCCGCGGTTGGTGGGCGAGTACGAAGACCTGGGCAGTGTGAAAGGCTCCGACCTGATCGGCCTGACGTACCGCGGGCCGTTCGATGAGCTTGAGTCGGTGCAGCAGGTCGAACACCGCGTGATCCCGTGGGAAGAGGTCGGCGAGGAAGAGGGCACGGGTATCGTGCACATCGCTCCCGGTTGCGGCGCCGAGGACTTCGAGCTTAGCCGCATACACGGCCTGCCGGTGCTGGTGCCGCTGAACGAGGACGGCAACTACGTGCCACGCTTCGGCCAGTTCACCGGTATGCACGTCACGGACGTTGCGCCCGTGGTGTTCGAGTCGCTGCGCGAGAAGGGGCTGCTGTACAACCTGGAGGACTACACCCACCGCTACCCGACGTGCTGGCGGTGCGGCACCGATTTGGTGTTCCGCGTGGCAACCGAGTGGTATATCTCCGTGGAGGAGATCCGCCCCCGGATGATGCGCGCCGCCTCGCAGGTGAAGTGGATACCGGAGTCGGCGGGCAAGCGCATGGAGAACTGGCTGACGAACATGACCGACTGGAACTTCTCGCGAAAGAGGTTCTGGGGGCTGGTGCTGCCGTTCTACGTGTGCGACGAGTGCGGTGAGGTGACCGTAGCGGGGTCGCGGGAGGAATTGCGCTCGTTAGCGGTCATTCCCGAGGTGATGGATGCGCTGCCCGAGCTCCATAGGCCGTGGGTGGACGAGGTGAAGATCAAGTGCCCGAAGTGCGAGCAGGTCGTGTCCCGAATACCCGAGGTGGGCGACGCGTGGCTCGATGCGGGCATCGTGCCCTTCTCCACGCTCGGGTATCTGGAGAATCACGAGTATTGGGAGAAGTGGTTCCCGGCCGAGTTCGTAACCGAGATGCGCGAGCAGATCCGGCTGTGGTTCTACGCCATGCTCTTCATGTCGGTAACACTTGAGGACACCACTCCCTACAGGCAGGTGCTCACGCACGAGAAGGTGCATGATGAGAAGGGCCGTCCGATGCACAAGTCGTGGGGCAATGCCATCTGGTTCGACGACGCGGTCGAGAAGATGGGCGCCGACGTCATGCGCTGGATGTACAGCGCCGCGAACATCACGCAGAACATGAACTTCGGCTTCAGCATAGGCGAGGAGGTCAAGCGCAACCTACTGACGCTGTGGAACACGTACAGCTTCTTCGTGATGTACGCGAACCTGGACGGCTTTGTGCCCGAGAAGGCGACGGTGCCGGTGGCCGAGCGCGCCGAGCTAGACCGCTGGATACTCGCACGCCTGAACGAGCTTGTCGGGCAGGCCCGCGCCGAGCTTGACGAGTACGACGTTGCTTCGGTCACGCGCCAGGTCGACGCGTTCGTGGAGGACCTGTCGAACTGGTACGTGCGCCGCTCGCGCCGCCGGTTCTGGAAGAGCGAGTCGGACAGCGACAAGCTGTCGGCCTACTCGACCCTGTATGAGGTGTTGGTTACGCTGGCCAAGGTGATAGCGCCGATCATGCCGTTCCTGTCAGAGGAGATGTATCAGAACCTGGTCAGGTCGGGCGGGCGCAACGCCGACGCTCCGGAGAGCGTGCATCACTGCGCGTATCCGGAGATGGACGCCTCGCTGGTCGACCGGCGGCTGCTGGACGACGTGGCGCTTGCCCAGAGGGTTGTGAGCCTGGGGCGTTCTGCCCGGAACAAGGCGAGCGTGAAGGTGCGCCAGCCGCTGCGCGAGATAGTGGTGCGCGTGCCCAACAGCGCCGACGAAGAGGCCATGCGCCGCATCGAGCCGCAGGTGCTCGAAGAGTTGAACATCAAGAAGATAGAGCTGACGCCCGAGGTCGGCGACCTGATCACGTACGTTATCAAGCCCAACTTCGCCCAGCTTGGCCCCAAGTACGGCAAGCGCCTGGGCGCGGTACGCGAGGCGCTCGCGGCACTCGAACCTGCGGAGGTCGCGGCTCGCGTGCAAGCCGGAGAACCGGTCAGCGTCAAGGTGGCGGGCGAGAGCGAGCCTGTCGAGTTGCTGCCGACTGAGATCGTGGTCGAGACGCGCGAGCGCGAGGGCTTCGCGGTGGCACAGGAAGGCGGGCTGGTGGTCGCGCTCGATACCGAGCTAGACGACGACCTGCTGCGCGAAGGGTTGGCCCGCGACCTGGTCCGCGTGATCAACGACATGCGCAAGTCGGCCGGCTTCGACGTGAGCGACCGCATCACGACGTACGTTCGCGTCGAAGGGCCGGAGGACGGCGACCGAAGCCTGGCGGAGGGCGCGCTGGAGTCGTTCCGTGACTACATCGCGGCCGAGACGCTTACGCATACGCTGGTCGAAGGCGAGGCGGAAGACGGCGCATACCGGCAGGACGAAAGGGTCGGGAATGCGACGCTGCACCTTGCGGTGAAGCGGTAACTCCGCCGGGCCAAAGTAAGCCAAAAAGGACGGGCAGGTTATCCTGCCCGTTTCGAGGTGTAGAGCGCCCGGAAACTCTGGCCCTTAAATGCGGCCTGCCATGCGTGGGAACTTCGCGAGCGAAGCCCACGCAGTGGCAGTATCCAGAACGGAATGACGAGGGGCGCACTCATCAGGCCGTCCCACAGTAATAACGCCGCACTGTGGGAAAAGTTAGGGCATCGCGAGACGATTTCTCGCAGTTAGGGTTGCTTTGGGGTTGTGCAATTTGCTTGACCCTCCATGTGCGCGCCTGTACAATAGAACTTGCGGTCGCTTAGCAGGCGGCAGGGTTCGCCGTGCTACAAACATGGGCCGCCAATGGAGTAGACGACACAGTATATGACGCTCTCTTGTAGGCTGCGCTCCCGGCCGCTCGCTCCGGCGCTCTTTCTTACCACGGCTATCGCAGCAGCCGTGGGCCTTGCCTCGTGCGGAGGCCAGGCGCAGCCAACCCCCACTTTGAACGCCACGGCGTCTCGCGGCGAAGTCGTGTTCGCGAAGTACTGCAACAGCTGCCACCCTAGGGGCGGGCGCGGGTCCGGGCCCTCGCTCGTGCAGACCGGGATCGGCAAGGACGAGTTCGCGCTCTACGTGCGCAACGGCAAGGGCCGGATGCCCGGCTTCAACGAAGGGCTGATCCCGAACGAAGACCTCGACCAGATGTACGAGTACATCTCCAGTCTGTCGAAGTAGCGTGACTCTGTCGAGCGGGCAGCGTTGTCCCGGGTCCGTTGCGCGAGGGTGTAAAATACGGGCATGAAGATTTGCATGCTGACCTCGTCGTACCCCAAGTTCGAGGGAGACGTGACGGCGCCATTCATCGAATCGATCGCCTCGAACATCGCCGCGCTGGGGCACGAGGTACACATGCTCGCGCCCTACCACCCGGAGGTGCGACGCGAGCCGTTCGAGAAGGGCGTGCACCTGCACTTCTTCAAGTACAGCCCGGTGCGCGACTGGAACATCTGGGGATACGCCGAATCGCTCGAGGCCGACGTGCGCGTCAAGGGCGTGATCTATCCGCTTACGCCGGTGGTGTTCGCGTCCAGCATATTGGAACTGCGCAGGCTCACGTCGGAGATCAAGTTCGACATCATGCACGCTCACTGGGTCATTCCCAACGGCCCTATGGCCGCAATCGTGGCCCGGATGCGCGGCCTGCCGCTCATCGTCAGCATGCACGGCTCGGACGTGTTCGTGGCCGAGCAGAGCAAGGTGATCGCGTCGGTTGCCCGGTGGTGCTACCGGCGCGCCTCGGCCATCACAGCGCCGAGCGACGACCTGCTCAGGCGCGCAACTGCCATTGGCGCGCCCGCCGCGCGGTGCCACCTGGTGCCGTACGGCGTCGACCCCGGACAGTTCACGCGCATGGACGGCGCGGGGCCGGTGCTGAAGCGCGAGCTTGGCCTGCCCGAGGATTCGCTGGTAATTTTCGCGGTGGGCCGGATGGTGTACAAGAAGGGGTTCGAGTACCTCATCCGCGCCATCCCCGCGATACTCCGCGAGCACCCCAACGCCAGGATCGTGATCGCGGGGGGCGGCGACCTGCAGCCTCGGCTGGAGTCGCTCGTCAAGCAGTTGGGGGTCGAGAAGTCGGTAATCATGCCGGGCTGGGTGTCCCGCGACAAACTGCCGCTGTACTTCAGCGGGTGCGACCTGTTCGTGCTGCCGTCGGTTGTGGACCAGCAGGGCAACGTGGACGGCCTGCCCAACACGCTGCTTGAGGCGATGGCGTCGGCGCGGCCCGTGGTCGCCACGAGCGTCGCGGGAGTGCCGCTGGCGGTGAAGGACGGGGATAACGGCCTGCTGGTGCCGGAAAAGCAGCCCGGCGAGCTTTCGACCGCGATCAACCTGTTGCTCGACGCGCCGGAGCTGCGATTGCAGTACGGCGAGGCGGCCCGCCGACGAGTAGAGCGCGAGCTTAACTGGGAGACCACCGCACGCACCTTCGTGCGACTGTATGAGCAAGCTCTCACGCGCCGCAAGCGCACCCGCGCCAACCGCGAGCGCGCAGGCCAGCACGAAGCCAGCTAGCCCGCCTGAGGCCGAGCGCACTTCCGACTTCCTGCGCGACGTCGTCGTGTGGGCGGCTGTGCTGCTCGCGCTGGCTATCCGAATAGGGTACAACCTCGCGCTCCATCCTGACGGGCACCCGCCAGCGCAATTCGTCATAGACGAGCGCGAGTACTTCGGCGCTGCGCACGTCCTTGCAGAGGGGCGCGGCTTTACGTTCTTCGACACGGCGCTGTGGGTTCGCCCACCGCTGTTTGTCGCCGCGCTCGCCGCGCTGTATCGGCTGTTCGGCACCGGTTACCTGCCGGTGCTGGTG
Source organism: Chloroflexia bacterium (assembly GCA_035710025.1). Classification (GTDB taxonomy): domain Bacteria; phylum Chloroflexota; class Chloroflexia; order QHBQ01; family JADMIH01; genus JADMIH01. Next base: position 3,046 of record DASTEB010000426.1, on the reverse strand, counting down.
TTCCAGTCGCTGGCCGGTGCGGCGGTCGTGCTCGCGCTGGCTTATCTCGCGTACCGGGTACGGGGCACCGGCGCGGCACGCTGGACCGCCTTCATAGCGGCGCTGTACTTGCCGCTGACACTGTTCGCAGGGCTGTTGCTGTCCGAGACGCTGTTCGTGCTGCTGTTCGCGTGCGCGCTCGTCGCGTTGTACGAGGTGGCGCGCTCGGCTCCAGGAAACCCGCGGCGGGGACACCTGTGGGCCATGGCGGCCGGGTTGTCGCTCGGACTCTGCATCCTCACCCGCGGGACGGCACTTGCTTTCGTACCTCCAGCAGCGGTGTGGCTCTACCTGGTGCTTCGGCGCGAGGGGCGAGCGGCGTACGCTGCTCCCGCGCTCGTGGTAGGAGTCGCGGTATTGGCGCTCGTGCCGTGGACGCTGCGCAACTACGCAGCATACGGGCGCGTGATTGCCGTCGATACGACGGGAGGCTACAATTTGTGGCTGGCCGCGCAGGGGGTGCGTGACGAGCCTCGCATGCAGGCGGAGCTAGAGGGGATCGATGGGCCGGTCGCGAAGCAGGACTATTCGTACGAGCGAGCCTTCGGTATCATCGCCGGCGACCCGGGCGCGTTCCTGGCAAAGGGCTTGAAGGAGAGCCTCGACCTGTGGCGGCCGTCCTTCGGCGCGGAGGAGCGGCAGGTCCGCGGCTACACGCTCGGCAGGGTGCCCGACTGGCACCTCGGCGCGCTGCTGGTATTCGATGACCTGCTGTACGTGGCGATCGTGCTGCCGGCTTTGGGCGGGCTTCTATTCTTACCGGCGCACCGCTTAAAGAGCCTGACCGTGCTGTGGGTGCTGCTGTGGGTCGCGATGGCATTTGTATTCTTCGCCGTGACGCGCTTCCGCCTGCCCATTGTCGCGACGCTGATCCCGTGGGCAGGTGCGGCATTGTCTCTACTGCGCGAGCCCGGATGGCTGGCGAAGATCGCCGCGCCGGGACGGGCACGCCTGGTTTCATTCGCCGTCGGTGCGGTGGCGTTTCTCGTGGTAGTGGTGCCGGGCATAGAGGCCGACGACACGGTGCTTGGCATCGGGCGCTGGGGCGAGCAGGAACCTTACCGCGCTGGTGAGTTGCTGCTCCGTCAGGGAGATGCACACGGCGCGCTTGAGCACTACTCCCGCGCCAACCACACCATCGCCGACACGCGCTACGGGCTTGCCGCGGCGCGACTGCAAACGGGTGACGAGGAGGGCGCACTGGGCGTGCTGCTGGCGGACGAGCCGGAGGACCGGTTTGAGCCCGACATTCTCCGGGGAGAAGCAGCGCGCATGGCGGGCGACCGGGAGGCCGCGCGTGCGTCGTTCAATACGAGGGTGGTGCAAGTGGCAGGGCAGCAAGCGGTAGACTGGGCGTGGGACCATCTCCGGCCGCCGCCTGCCGGGCGCATCGAGCTTGGCAGCGGCCTCGACCTGGGTTACATTCGGGGGTTCCATGGGCCCGAGCGTGACTCCACGGGGCGCACCTTTCGCTGGATGGGGCCGGAGGGCGCCGTGCGAGGGCTGACGGGCAACCCCGAGCTTGGGCTGCAGGTAAGCGGCTGGCGGCCCGGTGGCGCTTCCCCCGCGAAAGTGACTGCAATTTCGTCGGCCAACAGGTCGGGCAGCGCACCCGTGGTGCAAACGTTGCCCACGACCGACGAATGGACTACCATACTGGTGCTCGCGGGCGAGGGGGTAACGCTCGAGACGAACGGCTTTGTTCCTGGCGGGTATGATGCTCGATTGCTGGGGGTACGCGCCACGACAGTGATTGCAGACCGCGCATCGATCAGGACAACCGATGAGGCGAATCGTTAGCGACTGCCCTGCCGGGCGCCTGCGCGGCCCAAGTGCTGCGCGGACGCTTTCACTGGCCGTGTGGGCGCTTGCGCTGGCGCTCGCCGCGGTACTTGGCGCGCGAGTGCTGGCGGGGGTGGGCACGCAGGCCGAGTTCTTCACCTTCCCCTACCAGCTTGACGAGTCGGAAGGGATGATCGTCGCCGAGACGATGCTGCTCTCGCAGGGCACCAACATCTTCGACCCCGTGACGCCCGACCTGTTCTTCGCGGCGCCTTACCCGCCGCTGTTCTACATCCTGGCGCTGCCTTTCCAGGCTACTCTAGGCGACGAGCCGTCGTTCAAGATCGGGCGGGCGATCACGCTATTCGCGACGCTAATCGCGGGCCTCGCCATCTTCGGCATCGTCACGCAGCTGACGCGGAGCCGGCTGGGCGGTGCCGTCGGCGCGCTGGGATTCTGGTCGCTGTCGCTGGTCACGTTCTGGGGCACGCTGGTGAAGCCCGACATGCTGGGCGTGGCGCTTGGGCTTGTCGGGCTGCTGTGGGTCGTTGCGCGGCCCGAGCGGCAGGCGTGGTTGGCGCTGCCGCTGTTCCTGCTGGCGTTCTTCACCAAGCAGACCGGCATCGCCGCGGCCGCCGCGGCGACAGGCTACCTCCTGCTGACTTCGCCTCGGCGTGGAGTTGCGTTCGGCGCGCTGTACGCCGCCGGTGCGGTCATTCCCAGCCTGCTGCTCGACTGGGCCACGCGAGGCGGGTACTTCTACCACATGTTCACCGTACATGACCTGCCGTGGTTCGCCGACCGGTTCGCGCAATTCCTGGGCAACTTCACCGCATCGTACGGCGTGCTGCTGGTGCCGGGCGCGCTTGCCGCCGCCGCATACGGTGTCGCCTGGCTGGTCCGCAAGGTGCGGCGCGAGCCGTCGGATCCCCTGGACGACAAGACTATTGTGGTGACAGGCTACGCGATGGCGGCGCTGCTCGTCGCTTCGGGCGCGGGCACGCACGGAGGCAACCACAACCACCTGTTGGACCTCGCGGCGGCGTGCTGCATGGGTCTTGGAGCAGGGTTAGGGTTCGTGCTTGAGCGTGCGAGCACACCCTGGAAGGCGGCAGCGCTGGCTCCGCTCGGGCTGGTGCTGCTTTGGTCGCCGGCTCTGTTCGGCACGCCCGAGTGGCTCCAATTGGAGTTCAACCAGTTGAAGCCGGAACGAGTGGCCGGCCTG
>DASTEB010000425.1:0-4019 GCA_035710025.1 Chloroflexia bacterium | reverse complement strand
GTTCTCGGGGTGTAGCTCCAGGCGCGTGCGCTCGAAGTACTGCACGGTGTAGGTCTTACCGTCGGTCTTGCTGACCTCTTGCACCGGCTCGGACAGCGGGTAGCCGAAGTTGGTCAGGCCGTTGCGCGACTGCCAGTATTCGGCGATGCGGCCCGATATGCTGTGCCCCGTCTCGGGGAAGACGACAGCGCCGCTCGGCAGGGTCGCGCGGTCGGCGGGCAGGTAGCCCTTGCCGCCGGTGCGCTCTTTGACGAGGTCAGCGCCGAGCAGGGATAGCTGCACCTGCAGCTTCAGCCGCTGGTCGCCGGGCAGCTTGTCCCAGTTGGGGTCGGTGCGTTCGTACTCGGGGTGGAACTCGAAGCGGGCGCGCTCGAAGTACTGCACCCAGTACTCGCCCTCCATGCGCTGCTCGGTGAGCGGGTAGCCGAAGATCTCCAGCCCGCCGAACCTGCGCCAGTACCGCTGGAACGCGCCATAGAGGTAGTGTCCGGTCTCGGGGAAGTACATCGGCGCGAGATAGTTGGGGTCGTTCACGGGCGGCTGCCTGCGCGGCTGCGCGGTGAGGGGCAAGTTGCTCTCGGTCGCGCTGGGCAGAGGCTGGGCGGGCCAGCCGTCGCGCAGGAGGGGCATGGCGGGCTTCCACGAGCCGTCGCGGCGCAGCAGGCCGAAGTAGTCCTCGCGCGTCTCGCGGCCCGCGCCCGCCGACGCGCCCGGCCGGAAGTCCCACAACTGCCAGTTGAGCACGCCCGCGAGGTCGTGCTTGCGCGCCCCCTGCAGCATCAGGTCGTACAGGTGGACCTGGTGCTGCTCGTTGTATTCCGGCTCGTTGCACGCCGGGCCTGTGGGCCAGCCCATCTCCTGCAACACGACCGGCTTGCCGGTGCGGGCCTTGACGTAGGAGATCTGCCAGTCGATGTTGCCCGCGTTGTACGAGTGGAAGCTGAGGAAGTCGGAGAAGTCGGCGGCGGTGAGGCCGCGGTTCGGCTCGTCAATTGCGGGAGCGCCCGACTCGTCGGCCACGAAGAGGTTGTCGAACTGCCCCATGCCCACGGTAATGGGGTGGTTGGGGTCGAGGCTGCGGATCTCGGCGGCCATGCGCGCCATCCACCGCACGAACACCTCGGGCTTGCGGTCGTCGCGCCAGGTCTCGTAGTGGTCAGGCTCGTTGTGGATGTCCCAGGCGAGCACGCGGTCGTCGTTGGCGAGGGCCGACACGATGCCACGCAGGTACCGCAAGGCGCGAGCCTCGGCCTCCGCGGGCGGCAGGGTGTCGGTGCCAGGGTCGTAGAAGTCGAACAGGGCCACCATCACCTTCATGTCGAGCTCGCCCGCGATCTGGAGAAGCTGCCGCAGCTCGTCCAGGTATTCGGGCCGCAGGTCGCCCGTCTCGCGGGTGGTCCAGCCGAACTGCGGCTTGAAGGGCGCGAGCACGCGCACGGTGTTGGCTCCGATCTCGGCGGCCCGGGAGAGGTCGCGGCGGGCTGCCTCGCCGTCCCACTGCGTCCACATGTCGGCCCAGGGCTGGTCCTTGGGGTAGAAGTTGACGCCCTTCAGCTTGATGGGCTGCCCCCGGTACACGAGGTTGCCGCCCTGCACGGTGACGAAGTCTCCCGCGGGCTGCGCCGGGGCGGGCGTGGACGCGCCGAGGAACACCGCGGCCAAAGCCGCGGCGAGGATGAAGGTGGCGCGGGGCCGAAGGCCGGGACGCCGCTCCATTGGTGGCTCGCTTTCTAGGGAGGAGGGATGTGCGATCTAGAGGCGAAGGGCTCGCCGTACGTAAGTGCCTAAGCCGTATTACGTTGTTTCCTGCCAGCAGTCCGAAGCGTCTCGTCCTGATTGGCGGGCTGAAGCTTCAAGTTCGAGAATCTTGGTAACTCGGCCTTTCGCTACGATGCGGCCTCCCTCACGAACTTCAAATTCCTTGCCGGGGAACAATCTCCCGACATGGCACTCGGGACTCAGGAAAGACAGGTAGGCTCTAGCAGTTTGCCCGGGCATCACCGATTCTACGTCAGGGTAAATGTGAACGGCATCCCAAGCATGCCCGTCATAGTAGATACCCGGGCGATACCCTGCGAAGATCGGTTTGGTTCTTCCCCCTTCCTCGGTAGTAAGGTAAGCTATTTCTTCCTCGACGTCGAAGGACCAAGGAGAAGTTGCATCCACGCCTACACCTCCTGCTCTTCAGCGCAGCACCGGGCTTCTGATGGGTACCTAAGTATAACGACAACCCCGCCCAAAGAAAAAGGCCCCTACCGGCAGCGGCGTTGCGCTGTTCGTGGAGCCTGAGGCCCGTGCGGGGCGGGCGAGGTATTCGGTTGTGCGGGCCATCGGATTACGCCGGGGTGAGTGCGGTGTTGCGGGGAGCCGTGGGGGCGGCGGCCTTGCGGGTGGCGGTCAGGGCCCGGAAAGCCTTGTGGAGCATCCGCTCGCGCCTGGCCTCGTCGCGGCGCTCGGTGATCATCTGGTCTACTATGCTGGTTGTGGTGAGAATGTTGAACATTTCCTGTACCTCCCTCTGGTTTCCTTATGTTGTGGTTGATTTTCTCAACTTCTGACTTGATTGTATCACAGGATTCCGAGTTTGTCAATACCTTTTTGCATTTTTCTTATATGAATTTCAATATTCTTTACTGCCGCCTTGATATTTCATGCATTTGGCGCGAAAAAAGCGTGCCCGGCACGCTCGTATCACTCAATATCAGGTTGCGTGGGCAACGTCACCCGCCCAGCGCGTGTCTGTATGCCCCTTCCGCTTCGGCGCTGAGGCGGTCCCAGTTGTAGCGCGACCACACGCGGGCGCGAGCGCGCTCGCCCAGGGCGCGTGCCTGGTCGGGGTGGGTCAGCAGGCGCGAGGCGGCGCGGGCCATGCCCCCCAGGTCGCCTGCCTCGACCAGCACACCCGCGCCGCCCAGGAACTCGGCCGCCTGCCCTACGCGGTGCGCTACGACGGGGAGGCCCATCAGCATCGGCTCGAGCACCTTGACGGGGCTTTTCGCCCGGTTGATCAGCGTGTCGGCCATGGGGTACAGGAGCACGTCGCCCAGAGCGAGGTACACGGGCACCTGCGCCTCGGGCACCCTGCCGGTGATGGTCACGCGGCCGCCTATGCCCGCCGCCTCGGCGTCGATCCGCAGTCGCTCTTCCTCACCGTTGAATCCGGCGCCCACGACCAGCAGATGCGCGTCGGGGTGGGCCGGAAGCAGCCGCCGGAACACCTCCAGCGGCCACCTGTAGGGGTACTCGGCGAAGCGCGTGTAGAGCAGCACGACCGGGCCGCCGTCGGGGAACAGAGTGGTCCGCATGTGTGCGACCTCGGGCGAGTCGGGCGTGCAAGCAGCCCACGAAGCGTAACGGGCCTCCCACACTCCGTTGGGCATGTAGCTAACGCGGCGTCGCGGCAAGCCCATATGCCATGCGCGGGCCTCGAGCGTGCGGCTCGCGGCGGTGACCGAGCGCGCCATGCGGGGCAGCGCGGCCTCCATGAGGGCGAGTGAGAGGCGCTCGGGCAGGGGGTAGCGATTGGCGTCGGCCCAGCCGCCCGGCCCCTCCCAATCGTCCACGTCGAGCACCCACGGCACGCGCATGGCCGAAAGCGCGAAGCCCGCGAGGCCGCTGTAGCCGATGGGCTTGAACACATGCACCACCTCGGCCCGGAAGGTGGTGAGGGCGCGCAGGGCGGTGCGCTCCTCGCCGTGCTCGAAGGGGGCCACGGCGCGGGTGGTCGGCCGGAGCGCCTGGCGCACGAGCCCGTAGGTCAGCGCGACGCTGCTGGGCAGTCGCCTGGGCAGCAGGAGCGCGACGGTGTGCACGCCCGCTACCCTTCCATCCGCCACGTCCGTCACAGCCGCCACGCTGGTGATCTCGTGGCGCTCGGCTTCGCGCTCCGAGGGGTCGTCCCACGGCGGGATGACGATGCGCACCATGTGCCCGCGCCGGGCGAGCGCCTGGGCCAGCGGCACCATCCGCGCCGACACAGTGCCCTTAGGCTGCAGCCCGAACGGAGCGAGCATAGCAAT
>DASTEB010000424.1:0-4159 GCA_035710025.1 Chloroflexia bacterium | reverse complement strand
CCCGGACGGCACGCTGGAGATCATCCAGACCAACAGCAGCCTCCCAACCGGCTGGTATGTTGACCGGCACGGGCGTCTGGTGGCGCTGAAGGATGGAGGTGTGGCTGTCACCGATCTCACTACCGGCCATTCCAGTCAGGTGAACTTCCCGGGAGTGAGCATTACCAACGATGAGTGGACGACCTCCACAGCCAGTATGCTTGTCCCTCTCTCCACAGATGGCCGCTGGGCTGCGTACCGCAATGACAACTCTGCTAGAATAGGGCCCGACGGCCGCCCGGCTTACGGTCGTACGGTCCATATAGTCCGGGTGAAGTAGGCGTCTCAGTTCGCTTCCTGCTCGCTCACGTACTGCGCCGCATACTCGATGTAGTGCCGCGACGACACCAGGATGTGCTCGCGCTCCTCGCCGGTAAGTTGCCGCCGCACCCGGGCCGGCATGCCCACCGCCAGGCTGCCGGGCGGTATCTCCACGTCCTCGGTGACCAGCGCCCGCGCCCCGATGATCGTGTCCGGGCCGATGCGGCACCGGCTCAGCAGCACCGCACCCATGCCTACCAGCACCCTGTCGCCCACCGTGGCGGCGTGGATAATCGCGCTGTGCCCCACCGTCACGTCCTTCCCGATGACAGTCGGGCACCCGTGCTGGCCGTGTATGACCGTGTTGTCCTGTATGTTCGACCGCGCCCCCACCACGATTGGCGACACGTCCCCGCGCAGCACGCACCCGAACCACACGCTCGCCCCGTCCTCGATCGTCACCTCGCCTATCAGCACGGCCGTCGGCGCGATGTAGCAGCCCCGGCCCACGACCGGGTACCTGTCATGATGCGGCAGCAAAGGCAAAAGCGACCTCCAATCCTGTCCACGCAAGCCGGCTCCCCCGGCAAAGGCTAGAACAGCAGCAAGGTAAAGACCACGTACCCGCCGAGGATTATCGCTCCCTCGATACGGGTCATGCGCTGCCCCCTGAGCAGCACCGGCACCAGCAGCATCGTCAGCACGATCATGATGGCGTTACTGCTGTACCACAGCTGCTCTTCGGCCATCACGCCCGCGCCCGAGAACAGCCCGAGCAGGCCCCCGGTGCACCCCAGGTTATACATATTGCTGCCCAGCACGTTGCCGGTGATCAGGTCGGTCTCGCGCTTCAGGGCCGCGATTATGCCGGCCGCCAGCTCGGGCAGCGACGTGCCCACGGCCACCAGCGTCAGGCCGATTACCTCGTCCGATACGCCGAATTGCCGGGCTATTGTGGCTGCGCTGTCCACCGTGAATTGCGCCCCGGCGAGTATGAGCGCCAGGCCCCCTACCGTCTGCACAATCGCAACCGTGGGCCGTTTCGGCAAGACCACCGTCGGGCTTTCCTCGATTATCTCGGCGACTTCCGCCTCCATCTGCCTCGCGGCGCGCCTGCCGACCCACGGCAGGAACGGCATCCCCAGTATGTACGCCAGGGAGAGCGTGAAGGCAAGGAGCAAGAGCACACCGTCCAGCATGTCTATCCGGCCGTCCACCGCCAGCAGCACGCTGAACAGCAGGGTCACAGTCACTGTCAGCGGGAGCTCGCGCCGCAGCACGCTCCTGTGCACGTCGAGCGGGTAGACGATCGCGGCGGCTGCCATCACGAGGCCGATGTTGGCGATGTTGCTGCCGACCACGTTGCCCAGGGCGATGCCGCCCTTGCCGTCCAGCAGGGCAAGGAGGGTGACCAGCATCTCGGGCGCCGATGTGCCAAAGCCGATGACCACCAGGCCGATGATGAGCGGCCGCACGTTGAGCAGCCGGGCCAGGCCGGCCGACCCGTCCACGAACAGGTTGCCGCCCGCGATCAGGCCGACCAGACCGACCGCCAGCAGGACGAGCGGCAGCAGCACCGCGCTACCGGCCCCGCCCGCGCGACCGCGCCCCCACCGCGATGTGCGCCGCTATGCAGCAGCCCCGGCTGCCGGCAGGGTACTTGCCTCTGTACGTACGAATCAGCATGCCCGGCTCCCCTCTACAACCGCTGGCCCTCGTTTCTCGCCGGCGTGTAGGCGTACACCGCCGCCCACCCCGCGAACAGCATCACCACGACGTGCAGCGCCACCCACGGCCACAGCAGCCCCGCGTCCGGCCGCAGGCTCGACGAGTACAGCAGCGGGAGCAGCAGCAAGAGGACGCACCACGCGACCACCGTGATGTAGGGCACGGGCACCTCGCGCGCCTCGCGTGAGGCTGCCGCCCCGTACAGCAGGATGGCCGCCACCAGCAGATACCACCCGGCGAACGCCCGTGCCAGCAGCGGCGTTATCTGCCAGGGCCACGACTGCAGGAACATGTCGGGGAACACGTACAGCAGCACGCCCACGACCGCCACCACCGCCCCGAGCACCCACGACCCCAGCCTCACCGTGCTCAGCCGGGCGTCGCGAGCAGGGGCCGCGCCTGCCGCGCGCTCCTGCACGACCCAGATCATCGCCGCAGCGGGCGGTATCAGCGCGTACACGATAGTCCACACCCAGGTGAGCGGGTAGTCCCAGCGGAAGCGGTCGGCGTGGATCAGCGTGGCGGCGAACAGAGTAGCGCCGAGCAGGAAGAACCCCGGGATGAACCCTCTGATCGAGCGCCAGTAGCGCGCCCCGAACAGGCTCAACCCCGTGACCACGGCCCCCGCGAGGTAGCCCGCGCCCAGGAACGCCGCGTTGATAGGCGGCCTGATAGACCAAGCGTAGTAGTTCTCGGCCAGCCACGGGAGGAAGTAGAGGAACACGCCGTTCGCCACCGCGAGCAGAAAGAGCACCAGCACCCCGATCTTCGATATGGCCAACACCGGGGCGGCTTGCTGCGCTCCCGCCCGCTCCGGCACCGGCACGCCGAGAGCCTCCGAACCCTGCGCTGCACTCATGTCGTTGCTGCTGCCTCCTTTGGAGACTGGATCTAGGGTGGGATGCTGCCGGGCGCGGGACCGTCGCAGCCCTGCAAGTGTCCGGTACGCCCTCCGGAATGCGCCAACCTCGCTCGCCATTAGCGTGAAGGCAGCGGCGAGCGCGGTGCGCGGAAGTTGGGCCTGTGCGCCGCGGGCGAGTGAGCTAGAGGCAGCGGGCGGCGCTATGCGCGCACATTATACAGGCAGGCGTGCCCGGCCGCCAGACCTTTGCGCAACCGTCAGTCGACCCGGGCCGCCTGCCCAAACCCCTTCAGGAACAGCTCCAGGAAGTAGGGCAGCGCCGTGCCCAGGTCCGCCAGCATCGCCTGCTCGGCTATCGCGTTGATCTGCGCGTAACTCACCGCGTGGTGCAGCGGCGCGAGCCTGTACGCCGCCCCGAACGCCTCGCGCAACTCCTCCGGCGAGCCGTACGCCGACCACTCGCCCAGGTACGCATCGCGCAGCCGCTCGGCGTCCTCGGGCTTCTCGGGCGCGTTGTCCGTGTCGAGCACCGTCGCCAGGTCGAAGAAGGGGTGCGCGATGCACGCGTCGGTCCAGTCGAAGATGATCGGCCGCCCGCCCGCCAGCGCGATGTTGCCCCCGTGGAAGTCGCCGTGCATCAGCGTCTGCGGTATCGGCCCGGCCGCCAGCCTCTCGCACTCGCGCTCGATGGCGGGCAACAGGGCACGCAGCTTCTCCACCTGCTCCTGCTCGAGCATCGACGGAGATGGGTTGTCGTCCAGCAGCGCGGCCACCTGCCCCGGCAGGTCGCGCAGGTTGCGGTCTCGCGCCCCGGAGGCGAGCAGGTGGTCCACCCGCCCCGCCGCGTCGATCTGCATCCGGGCCAGCATCCGCAGCGCTTCCTCCATCGCGGGCAGGTTGCCGTCCCAGATAACCGTGTCGCCGAACGAGGCCATCAGCATCCAGCCCTCGCCGTCGCGCTCGGTCCAGGCCGCAGGGGCGGGTATCGCGTCGGGATACAGCCGCGCCAACTCGGCCGTGATGCGCGGCTCGTGCTGAAAGATGCCCGGTGCTGCCTTGAAGTAGTAGTCGCCCCCCAACGTCGGCACGCGGAACACCGTCGAGATGTCCCAGTGCTTCACCTGTTCTATCGGCCCCGTGACCGATAGCCCCAGCCCCTCCACGCTCGCCCGCGTCCACTCGGCCGCGCCGTCCAGCCACCCTTTGCGGCTCCACGGGGCGCGCAGCGCGGGCACCTGCCGCGTGCGCTCCTCCTCCAACCAACGCAGT